>NZ_JBUEFZ010000008.1:0-235604 GCF_054963715.1 Streptomyces sp. STAM6
GGCACGGTCGAAAGAAACGCCCAGACCGGCCGGACCGCTCCCTGGGCGGCCGGCAGGCCCGGTCAGGCCTCCGGGCGGCCGGTGGCGACGGCGTAGAACGCCACGGCGGCGGCCGCGCCGACGTTGAGCGAGTCGACCCCGGCCGCCATCGGGATGCGGACCCATTCGTCGGCCGCCATCAGCGCCTTCGTGGACAGTCCGTCGCCCTCCGCTCCCAGCATGAGCGCCACCCGCTCCAGACGGTGCGGGGCGGCCTCGTCGATGCTGGAGGCCTTCTCGTCGGGGGTCAGGGCGAGCAGCCTGAAGCCCGCCTCCCTGACCTCCTCCAGGCCCTTGGGCCACGTCTCGAGCCGGGCGTACGGAACCGAGAAGACCGCGCCCATGGAAACCTTCACCGACCGGCGGTAGAGCGGGTCGGCGCAGTCCGGGGAGAGCAGGACCGCGTCCATGCCGAGCGCGGCGGCGCTGCGGAAGATGGCGCCGATGTTGGTGTGGTCGTTGACCGACTCCATGATCACGACGCGGCGGGCGTCCCGGAGCAGTTCACCGGCCGTCGGCAGCGGCTTGCGCTGCATGGAGGCGAGCGCGCCCCGGTGCACGTGGTATCCGGTGACGCGTTCGGCGAGGTCCGGGTTGACCGCGTACACCGGCGCCGGGACCTCGTCGATGACGTCGCGCATGACATCGACCCACTTGGCCGACAGCAGCATCGACCGCATCTCGTACCCGGCCTGCTTGGCGCGGCGGATGACCTTCTCGCCCTCCGCGATGAACAGGCCCTCGGCCGGCTCGCGCCTGCGCCGCAGTTCGACGTCGGTCAGGCCCGTGTAGTCGCGCAGGCGCGGGTCCTCGGGGTCGTCGACGGTGATGAGATCTGCCACAGGGTGATACTGCCTTGTCGTGGGGGTGGTGCCAACGGGTCTGGTTACCGCAGGTTATGAGGACGCTCGCGGGGCGTTCTTGTGCGGGCCCTCGGCGACCACGTCACCGATGACGATGACCGCGGGCGGGCGCACGTCCTGCGCCTCGACCGTCTCGGCCACGGTCGCGAGCGTCGCGTCCACGCGCCGCTGGGCGGCCGTCGTGCCCTCCTGGACCAGGGCCAGCGGGGTGTCCGGGGACCTGCCGTGCGTGACGAGTGCCTCGGCGATCGCCCCGATCTTGTCGACGCCCATCAGGATCACCAGGGTGCCGCGCAGCTTGGCGAGGGACTCCCAGTCGACGAGCGAGCGCGGGTCGTCGGGCGCCACGTGCCCGCTGACCACCGTGAACTCGTGCGCCACCCCGCGGTGCGTGACCGGGATGCCCGCCGCGCCGGGCACGGAGATCGAGCTGGAGATGCCCGGGACGACGGTGCACGCGATGCCCGCCTCGGCGAGTGCCTGCGCCTCCTCCATGCCCCGGCCGAACACGAACGGGTCACCGCCCTTGAGGCGCACGACCGACTTGCCGGCCTTCGCGTGCTCGATGAGCGCGTTGTTGATGGCCTCCTGCGCCATGAAGCGGCCGTACGGGATCTTCGCCGCGTCGATCACCTCGACGTGCGGCGGCAGCTCGTCGAGCAGGTCGCGCGGGCCGAGCCGGTCGGCGATGACGACGTCCGCCTCGGCGAGGAGCCGGCGGCCGCGGACCGTGATGAGGTCCGGGTCGCCGGGGCCGCCGCCGACCAGGGCGACGAAGGGGTCGCGGGAGCGGTGGTGGGGTGCCGCGATCGAGCCGTCGCGCAGGCCCTCGACGATCGCGTCGCGCACGGCGGCGGAGCGGCGCGGGTCGTGCCCGGTGAGCACCGCGACGGTCACGCCCTCGCTGCGGCCGGTCGCGGGCGTCCATGCGGTGGCCGCCTCGGCGTCGTCGGAGCGGACGCACCAGGTGCGGGTGCGCTCGGCCTCGGCGGAGGCACGGGCGTTGGCCTCCGGGTCCGTCGAGGCGATCAGGGCGTACCAGGCGTCGGCCAGGTCCCCGTCCTCGTACCGGCGCTTGATCCAGGTGATCTCGCCGGCCTCCGCCATGGCTTCGACGGAGGGCGTCGCGGACGGCGAGACCAGGGTGATGTCGGCGCCGGCCGCGATGAGGGCGGGAAGGCGGCGCTGGGCGACCTGGCCGCCGCCGATGACGACGACACGGCGCCCGGAGAGGCGTAGTCCGACGGGGTAGGCGGGCTGCTCGGCGTACTCGGCCATGGCGGTGCGGCTCCTCGGGCGGGGTACTGCGGTGTGCGGGGCCGCTGCGACGGTGAAGCGGCTGGTGGAGCGGGGGGGTGGGCGCTTTCGACCACGATACGGTGCGGCCCCCGCGGGCGGCCGCCGGGCGGTCGGTACATCGCCCCCGGACCCCCGAGGAGGGGGGTGCGGCCCGGCGGGGCGGCCGGGGGTGCGGGGGTTTCGGCCCCCGCACCCTCACGTCCTCACTTCTCGGTGACGCCCGCGGAGTCGAACGTCGCCACCTCGTGCATCGCACGGGCCGCGCTCTGGACCACGGGGAGGGCCAGGAGGGCGCCCGTGCCCTCGCCGAGACGGAGGTCGAGGTCGACCAGCGGGCGCAACCCCAGCTTGTTGAGGGCCGCGACATGGCCCGGCTCGGCGCTGCGGTGGCCCGCGATGCAGGCCGCGAGCGCCTCGGGGGCGATCGCCCGGGCGACGAGCGCCGCCGCGCCGGCCGAGACGCCGTCGAGGACGACGGGCGTACGCAGGGAGGCTCCGCCCAGGATGAAGCCGACCAGCGCCGCGTGCTCCAGGCCACCGACCGCGGCGAGGACGCCGATCGGGTCGGCCGGGTCGGGCTGGTGGAGGTCCAGGGCGCGCCGGACGACATCGACCTTGCGGGCGTGCATCTCGTCGTTGATGCCGGTGCCGCGGCCGGTGACCTCCGACGCGTCGACGCCGGTGTAGACGGCGATCAGCGCGGCGGACGCGGTGGTGTTCGCGATGCCCATCTCACCGGTGAGCAGCGCCTTGTTGCCCGCCGCCACCAGGTCGCGGGCCGTCTCGACACCGACCTCGACCGCGGCGAGCACCTCTTCGCGGGAGAGGGCCGGACCGGTGGTGAAGTCGGCCGTGCCCGGGCGCACCTTGCGCGGCAGGAGGCCCGGGGTGGCGGGCAGGTCGGAGGCGACGCCGACGTCGATGACGCAGACCTCGGCGCCGACCTGGTTGGCGAAGGCGTTGCAGACCGCGCCGCCGCCCAGGAAGTTGGCGACCATCTGGGCCGTCACCTCCTGGGGCCAGGCGGTGACGCCCTGGGCGTGCACACCGTGGTCACCGGCGAAGATCGCGACGGCGGCGGGCTCCGGAATGGGCGGCGGGCACATCCGGGAGAGGCCGCTGAGCTGGGCGGAGATGATCTCCAGCATGCCGAGCGCGCCGGCCGGCTTGGTCATCCGCTTCTGGCGCTCCCATGCCTCGCCGAGCGCTTTGGCGTCCAGCGGACGGATGTTGGAGACGGTCTCCTGGAGGAGGTCGTGCGGCTCCTCGCCCGGCAGGGCGCGGCGACCGTACGTCTCCTCGTGGACGACCCAGGAGAGCGGGCGGCGCTTGGACCAGCCCGCCTGCATCAGCTCGGGCTCCTCGGGGAATTCGTCGACGTATCCCACGCACAGGTAGGCGACGACCTCGAGGTGCTCGGGCAGGCCGAGCGCGCGGACCATCTCGCGCTCGTCGAAGAAGCTGACCCAGCCGACGCCGAGGCCCTCGGCCCGGGCGGCGAGCCAGAGGTTCTCGACGGCCAGCGCGGAGGAGTACGGCGCCATCTGCGGCTGCGTGTGGCGGCCCAGGGTGTGGCGGCCGCCGCGGGTCGGGTCGGCGGTGACGACGATGTTCACCGGAGTGTCGAGGATGGCCTCGATCTTCAGTTCCTTGAACTGCTTGGCCCGGCCCTTGGGCAGCGAGTTCGCGTACGCCTCGCGCTGGCGCTGGGCGAGTTCGTGCATCGTGCGGCGGGTCTCCGCCGAGCGGATGACGACGAAGTCCCACGGCTGGGAGTGGCCCACGGACGGCGCGGTGTGCGCGGCCTCCAGGACCCGCAGGAGGACCTCGTGCGGGATGGGGTCGCTTCGGAAGCCGTTGCGGATGTCGCGGCGTTCGCGCATCACGCGCAGCACCGCCTCGCGCTCGGCGTCGTCGTACGCGGGAGCGGGAGCACCCTGGCCGGCGGCCGGCTCCTGGGCGGCCGGGGCCTGCTCGGCGGGCCCGGCCTCCCCCGCCCGGACCTGCCCGGCCTGCGGGATCTGCTCCGTCTCCCCGGCCTGGTCGGGGCCGGGCACCTCGGTGGGCGCGTCCGCCGTCCCGGCGTCGGCCGCCGGCACGGCGACCGCCTCGGCCGGCCCGGTGGCGCCGGTGGACTCGGAAGAGCCGTCCGGCCGGGGAGCGTCCGTCGCTCCGGCCGTCACGGCGGCTTCGGGCTGCTCGGCCACGAACGGGGCCTCCTCGGCCGCCGCCACGCTCTCGGCGCCCTCGGCCGGGACAGCGCCCTCCTCCGGGGTCTCGATCACCTCGGGAGCCTCCACGGTCTCGGGGGCCCCGGCGGCGGGCGCGGGGGTTTCCTGGGCATGCACGGACTGGTGTGCCTCGGCCGCTTCCGGGGCCGTCGGCATCTCGGGAGTCCCGGCCTCCGCCGGCGCCCCGGGGGTCTCCTGCGGCTCGGCGGCCTGGGGCTCGATGCCCTGCGGCTGCTCGGCGGCCTGGGGTACCGCGACCGGCTGCGGCACCGCGGCCTGGGGCCGCTCGGCGGCCTGGGGCTCGATGGCCTCCGGCTGCTCGGCGGCCTGCGGCTCCGCGACCGGCTGCGGCTCGGCGGCCTGGGGCTGCTCGGCGGCCGGGGGCGCCGTCTGCTCGGGCGCGGGGTCGGCCGGAACGGGCTCCTCGGGCGTGTCACCGTCGCGCGGGGACGGGACGCTCACGGCGGCCTCGGGAACCCCCGGGTTTCCGGGCACGGGCGTCACCGGCGTGGGCGCCAGATGCGGCGTCGTCGGCACCGAACCCTGGACGGGCACGAACTCGGGGCCGGGCTGCGGAACGGGCTGCGGAACGACCGTTTCTGCTGAGGCGGGGGCAGGGTTCTGAGGCTGCTGTGACTGCTGCATCTGCTGAGGCAGTGGGTGGGGCGACCAGGGCTCCCCGCCCTGCGGCGGGATCTCCCCGAGCTGCGGCCCCGGCAGGACGGGCACCGGCTCCTCGCGCGGCACGTCCAGGTATTCGAGACCGGACATCGTGGGCGGACCGGAGTGCCGGGCGGGCATCTGACCGGCCACGGCACCGGCCGCCGGGCCGCGGTCGGCGAGCGAGCGCACGACGCCGCCCGAGGCGTCGGGCACCGGCGGACCCATGTGGAGCGGGCGGCGCGCGGGAGGCACGGTCGGGGTGGCGGGAGCGGCCGGCGGGATGCGTACGCCGCCGAGGTCGACCGACCCGGAATCACGGCCACCGGCCTCGTGGGCCCCGGCCTCGTGGACCGGCATCTCGTGCACCGGCGTCCCGTGGCCCGGGGTGCCGTGCGCGGGCGTCCCGTGCGGAGGGGTGCCATGACCGGGGGTCGCGTGGGCGGGCGTGCCGTGGGCGGGCGTGCCGTGCGCCGGCATCTCGTGCACCGGCAGCGCCTGGGCCAGGCCCTCGTGGGCACCGGACTCGTGGACCGAGGGCTCGTACACCGGGGCGGCCGACGGGTCGGTGAGGCCGGCGGCGGCCTGGGCGGCCATGGCCTGCGCGGCGGCGGCCTGCTCCGCCATCACCTGCTCGGCGCGCACCTGCTCGGCCATGGCCTGGTCCGCCACGACGTGACCCGGCAGGGCCTGCTCCTGGACGCCCTGCTCCTGTATGACCGGCTCGAAGGCGGGCTGCGGCTGCTCGGCGGGGGCGGCCGACGGCACCTGCGCGGGGGCGACGGGCTCGGCCGCCTGGGCGGGCTGGGCCACCGCCGGAGCATCCGGGGCGGCGGCGGGGGCCATCCCCATCGGCATCGGAGCCGCGGGGGCCGCACCGGCCTGCGGCTCGCTCCACGCCCCCTGGGCGCCCGGCATCAGCAGCAGGTCGTCGTCCTCGGCAGCGGTCTCGGAGGCGTCACCCATGGCGAAGCCCAGGGGAGGGTCGGGGTAGGTGTAGGCGCCCGGAGCGGGGATGCCCGGCTGTTCCACCATGCCCGCGCTCTCCGGCTGTCCCTCGCCCGGGACCTGGCCGGTGTCAGTCATGCGTACCCCTCGCCCATCGGTTGTGCTCCTTCAGACCGTCGCCCGCACCAACAAGAACGAGCGTGCGCGCCGCGCGGCACGAGCGGCGCGCGGACATCAAGCATTCTCGCGGCCTTCGGCCCTCGTGACAGCGAGATCCGCCACGGTCGGCTGTGGACTGCGCCACGTCGCGCGTCCCCCCCCGGTTACGCCGTACCACACGGACGGACCCAAAGGGAGTCACTTTTCCGGACATTGACGCACGATGCGCCGAGCGCCGGGCGGCGGTACAACGATCGGCCAGCCTACCTGCCGCCGCGTAGCGGCAGGGTCACGGGGCGGCCACCGGTCGGCGTCCGGCCAGCAGGAACACCACGGTCCGGTCGCGTTCCGTCCAGGCCGCCGTGTCCAGTTCGACGGCCTGCAGAAGCGCGCACTCGACCTCGTACCCGCCGTCGGCGAGGGCCGCGCCGATCGCCTCGGCCTCGTCCCGTGTGGTCGCGTGCGCCACGATCCGCTCGGGACGGCGATCGGCGCAGGCGGCGACGACGGGCACTCCCCCGCCGCCGACGCGTACGACGTCGGGTTCGGGGAGCCGTTCCAGCACGTGCGGGGCGCGGCCGGGCACGGTCTGGAGCAGCACGCCGGCGCGGCGGGCGGCCACCTCGGTGCGGGCGCAGGCGGCGGAGTCGTCGTCCACCGCGATCACCGCGGCGCCGAAGCGGGCCGCCTCCACGGCCAGCGCGCCGCTGCCGCAGCCGATGTCCCAGACGAGGTCGCCGGGCCGGGGGCCGAGGCGGGCCAGCTGGGCGGCGCGCAGCTCGGCGCTCTCGCCGGTGCCGAGCTCGCCCCCGTACGCGTCGGCGGGGAGGGCCCAGCCGCGTACGGGTCCGGGCTCGCGGCCCATCAGCCATCCGGTGCCCTGGGCGGCGGCGGCGCCGCCGATCACGATGACGACGTTGGGGTCGCGCCAGGCGTGGTCGGCGGCCTTGTCGGAGGTGAGGACGGTGACCTGCTCGCGGTCGGTGCCCAGTTCCTCGCAGATGACGAAGGTGCGGTGGACGCCGTCGAGGAGAAGGGCGAGTTCGGCGGGGCCGGCGCCCGGGGAGGTGAGGACCGCGACCTTGGGGTGGGCCCGGCAGACGTTGACGGCGCGGCGCAGCGTACGGCCGTGGGCGACGACGATCTGGGCGTCGTCCCAGGGCATGCCGGCCCGCGCGAACGCGGCGGCGACGGAGGAGACCGCGGGCACCACTTCGACTTCCAGGCCGTGCTGGGGCGCGCGCAGGGTGCGGACCACTCCGAAGAAGCCGGGGTCGCCGTCGGCCAGGACGACCGCGGTGCCGCGGTGACCCGCGATGCGGCGGGCGGCGAGGCCGACGCTGCCGAGGCGGATGCGCTCGGCTCCGGCGGGTACTTCCGGGAGTGCCAGGTGGTGGGCGGCGCCGGCCACCAGCGTGGCGGCCGAGAGGGCGGACCTGGCGGCCGTGGTGAGGGGCGAGCCGTCCCAGCCGATCACCGTGACCCGGTCGGCCATCTTCGTCTGTCTCCTGACGTGTCGGTGCAGGTCGGGGGCAGAGTGAGCGTACCTCGCCCGGACGGTGTCAGTTCCAGTCGGTGAAGGTGGAGTAGCCGGCGTCGGCGAGCTGGTCGCCCGCTCCGTCGAGGTCCTCGGGCAGCAGGCTCCAGACGATGAGGTCCGTGCGCACGTCGGCCCAGCCGCCGTCCTCCGTCTGGGTCCGGGCTATCCACGCGTTGCGCAGGACGCCTTCACTGATGCAGCCGATCTTCTGGGCGACCTGCTGGGACGCGGTGTTGTCGGCCGCGGTGCGCAGTTCCAGGCGCTCGAAGCCCTGGTTGCGGAAGAGCCACTGGGCGACGGCGACGACGGATTCGGTGGCGTACCCCTCGCCCCGGGCCCAGGGGGCGGTGACATAGGCGATCTCGGTGGAGCGGGTGCGCCAGTTGGTGTTCTGGAGGTGGACGATGCCCACGAGTCGCTGGGTGAGGAATTCGGTGACGGCGAGGACGACGCCGCGGCCCCGGGTGCGTTCCGCAGGAGCGATCCTGCGCACCCAATCCTCGGAGTGGGCGGTCGTGTACGGGTGGGGCACGGAGGTCCAGGCGACGACCATCTCGTCGTTCATCATCTCGGTGTGGGCGGGGATGTCCGCCTCCTCGTAGGGGCGCAGCACCAACCGTTCCGTGCTGATGGAGATGTCCGGAAAGGTGGTAGTCATGCGCAGCTCCATGCCGGGGACCGTCCGTAAAGGCCGTGAACGCACAGCATGCAGCATGGAGCCGAGCGTGTGCATGGCCGGGTCTGACGGTGTGTGGGAAATGCCGGAGGCCCCGCGCACCCGGGGGGTGCGCGGGGCCTTGCGCGGGGGTCCGGCGACGACCGCCGGGGCGGCTACTTGACCGCGCCGAAGGCGGGGACGATCGAGCCGTCCTTGTAGGTGTCCGCGATGTACTTCTTCACCTCGGGGGAGTTGAGGAGCTCGGCCAGCTTCCGCACCCGGGCGTCGTCCTGGTTGCCGTCCCTGACCGCCAGGAAGTTGGCGTAGGGGTTGCCCTCGGCCTTCTCCAGCGCCAGGGCGTCGGTGGCGGGGCTGAGCTTGGCCTCGATGGCGTAGTTGCCGTTGATGACGGCGGCGTCGACGTCGTTCAGGGCGCGGGGCACGGTGGCGGCCTCCAGCTCCTTGAACTCCAGGCCCTTCTTGTCCTTGATGTCGGACAGCTTGCCGTTGGCGCCGACGCCGTCCTTGAGGGTGATGACGCCGTTGTCGGCGAGCAGCTTGAGGGCGCGACCGCCGTTGGTGGTGTCGTTGGGGACGGCGACGGTCTGGCCGGCCTTCAGGTCCTTCAGGCTCTTGAGCTTCTTGGAGTACAGGCCGAGGGGCTCCAGGTGGACGTTGACCACCGGGACGATGGTGGTGCCCTGCTTCTTGTTGAAGTCGTCCAGGTACGGCTTGTGCTGGAAGTAGTTGGCGTCGACCTGGCCCTGCTGGGTGGCGGTGTTCGGCAGGACGTAGTCCGTGAACTCCTTGACCTCCAGCTTGAGGCCGGCCTTCGCGGCCAGGTTGTCCTTGACGTAGTTGAGGATGTCGGCGTGCGGCGTCGGGGACGCGGCGACGACGAGCGGCTTGGACGCGTCGGCCTTGCCGGACTCGCCCTTGGCGGCCGGGTCGGATGCCGTACCGCAGGCGGTGAGGCCGAGGGCGAGGGCGGTGATGGTGGCGAAGGCGCCGGCGAGCTTGGTGTTCTTACGCACGAAAAGTGCCTCTTTCTGGTGGTGCGGACAACGCCCGGACAAGGAGTGCGGGCTGCGGGGGGGTTCAGGAAGCGGTGCGACCGCGGCGGGCGAGGAGCCGGACGACACCGTCGCCGATCAGCTGCACGGCGGTGACCAGGACGATCAGGATGGCGACCGTGATCAGCATGAACTGGTTGTCGAAGCGCTGGTATCCGTAGGTGATGGCGGTGGAGCCGAGTCCTCCGCCACCGACCGCACCCGCCAGTGCCGAGTAGCTGATGAGCACGATGACGGTGGTGGTGACGGCGGAGACCAGCGACAGCAGGGCCTGCGGGAGCAGCACCTTCCAGACGATCGTCGGTATGCCGCCGCCCATCGCCTGGACGGCCTCGACCAGCCCGTGGTCGACCTCACGGATGGCCGTCTCGACCAGCCGGGCGAAGAACGGGACGGCGCCGATGGACAGCGGCACGATCATCGCGGACGGCCCGATGAACGTCCCCACGACCCAGGTGGTGAAGGGGATCAGCGCGATCAGCAGGATGATGAAGGGCAGCGAGCGGCCGATGTTCACGATCACGCCGACGGCCTTGTTCACCGCCACGTTCTGCAGCAGGCCGCCCTTGTCGGTGAGGACGAGCAGCACACCCAGCGGAAGCCCGGCGCCGACGGTGACGACGGTGGACCACAGGACCATGTACAGGGTGTCGATGGTGCCCTGGGTCAGCAGGGGCTGCATCTCCGACCAGCTCACTTGGCGATCTCCTTGACCAGCTTCGGGGCCTGCTGGGCCGGGACGACGGCCGTGTCCCGCTCGTCCCCCGCGTCGTGCGTGTCCTCGTCGATGACGTCGACCTGGAGGCCCTGCTCGCGCAGGAAGCCGACCGGGACGACGTTCTCCTCGTACCGTCCGGGCAGTTCGATCCGCATCCGGCCGATCTGCTTCCCGCCGACGGTGTCCATGGCGGCGCCGAGGATCGAGATGTCGATGTTGTACGTACGGGAGAGCTGGGAGATCACCGGCTGGGTGGCGGCCTCGCCGTGGAAGGTGACGTCGACGACCGTGCGGTCCGGGCCGGTGGCGGCGCCGCTGACCGGGAACAGCTCGTGGGCCAGCTCGGAGCCGGGAGTGGCGAGCAATTCGGCGACGGTGCCGGACTCGACGATCCTGCCCTTCTTCATCAGGGCGGCGGAGTCGCAGATCGTCTTGACGACGTCCATCTCGTGCGTGATGAGCAGGACGGTCAGGCCGAGCTGCCGGTTCAGGTCGCGCAGCAGCTGGAGGATGGAGCGGGTGGTCTCGGGGTCGAGGGCGCTGGTCGCCTCGTCGGAGAGCAGGACCTTGGGGTTGCCGGCGAGCGCGCGGGCGATGCCGACGCGCTGCTTCTGGCCTCCGGACAGCTGGCCGGGGTAGGCCTTGGCCTTGTCGGCGAGGCCGACGAGGTCGAGCAGTTCGAGGGCCCGGCGGGAGCGTTCGGCTCCGGAGACGCCGAGGATCTCCAGCGGCAGCTCGATGTTGTCCTTGACGGTGCGCGAGGACAGCAGGTTGAAGTGCTGGAAGACCATGCCGATGCTGCTGCGGGCGCGGCGCAGGTCCCGGGGGGCGCGCCGGCCGCGGCCGGCGAGGGCGGTGAGGTCGACGCCGTCGACGGTCACGGTGCCGGCGGTGGGGCGTTCGAGGAGGTTGACGCAGCGGATGAGCGAGGACTTGCCGGCGCCGCTCTGGCCGATGACGCCGAAGACCTCTCCTTCGCGGACATGCAGGTCGACGTCGTCCAGAGCGGTGACCTTGCGGCCTCGCGACTCATAGACCTTGGTCAGGCCCGAAGTGGTGATCACAGGGATTTCCGTCACTGTCGAGTGCACGGCGCGGTGTCCGCCGTGCATGGGGCATTCGTCTTTCCGACGCGCGTCACGGCTGGTTCGGCCGGTGGCCGGGGCGGCTCGTGCGCGGGGCGGGCGCGCTCCGTACTCGTGTACGGACGCGGCGGCTGTCGGTCTCGCTTCGGGGCGCGAGGCTCAGGCAGGGGCCCTCAGAAGGCGCACATTCGACGCATACAACGAGCACCGGGCGTCGTCATCGCCTCGGTCGCAAGGGTGCGGTTGCTCGTCGTGGTCATGCCCGCCAGTAAAGCAGACGGCCTTTCGAGCCCCGGACCACTGTCCGAATAGCGGACTGCGCATGTACGGCATACGGACAACCGGGCCGGGGGCCGGATCGTCGTGGCGACCTCCGCCTCCCCGCCGTGGCCTGCGCGAACACGTCGCGGGGGGATGGCGCGGAGGCCGGCGCCACGAGGGGTGGAGGTCGTGGTTTGTGGCCAAGGCCACGGTCATCCAGGCCTACCGCGCGGGCCGCCCGCCGGGCCGCGGGCGGCGCCTCGAAGACCACGCTCCTCACCGGCCGGCGGAGGGCCGGGGGCCGGGGCGCGCAGGCGTGGGGCCGCGGCGCACAGGCGTGGCTCCGGTGCGGATCTCCACGGTCGTCGGCCCCCGGCCGGGCGGCGGGGGCGCCCGCACCCGGTGGCCGGGGCCCGTAATAGTCTCGGGCACATGCTTGTCGCCCTGACGGTCGCAGTCTCCGTGGCCGCGCTCGCCCTCGCCGCCTGGTGCGGCTTCGCCGCGTACCGGGACCAGTCGACCAAGGACTGGCACTTCATCGGCATGGCCGTGGTGTCGGCACTGGCCCTGGTCCAGCTGGTGGTCGGGATCGTCCAGCTGGCGCGCGGCGAGAAGGCCGACGAGGGCACGGCGATCTTCCTCGCCTACCTGATCGGCGCGCTGTGCGCGGTGCCCGCGGCGGGCTTCATGTCGCTGGCGGAACGCAGCCGCTGGGGTTCGGCGACCGTCTCGGCGGGCGCGATCGTGCTGGCGGTGCTGGAAGTGCGCCTCCATGACATCTGGGGAGGCTGAGGTGACCGCGACGGCCGAGGACGAGAGGCCGGGGCGGAAGCTGGTCCAGGGCCCCGGACTGCTGCTGGTGTGGCTGTACGGGGTGATGTCGGTCGGCGCGGTGTCGCGCTCGGCGTACCAGATCGCCACCGAGTTCGACCGCGCGCCGCTGGCGTACGCGCTCTCCGCCGTCGCGGCCGTGGTCTACGTCTTCATCACGTACACCCTGGTGCGGGGCGGGGAGACGGCCCGCAGGGCGGCGCTGGTGTGCTGCGCCGCCGAGCTGGTGGGCGTGCTGACCGTGGGCACATGGACGCTGGTGGACAGGGCCGCCTTCCCCGATTCCACGGTCTGGTCGGACTTCGGCTACGGCTATGTGTTCATTCCGGTACTGCTGCCGGTCACAGGAATCCTCTGGCTGCGCGGGCGCGGCTCGCGAGCCCGACAGGATCCGGAGGAAAAGCCCTAGACGGTCGGCTCAGGCGGCCTTCTCCAGCGTCACGACGGTGAGGCGCGGGCCGACTTCCCGGGTGGCGACCGCTTCGTACCCCTTCTTGCGGTAGAGGCGCAGGTTGCCGTCGCTGCGGTGGCCGGTGAAGAGCTGGAAGCGCTTGGCGGCGGGGTCGGCGGCGAAGTGCTGTTCGATGGCGTCGAGGAGGCGGCCGCCGAGACCGTGCCGGCGCATCCGCGGGTGGACGATGAGTTTGGCGATCCGGGCCGTGCCGTCGCCGTCGATCTCACCGCGGACGGAGGCGATGACCTCGTCACCGAGCCGGGCGACGAGTGCGTGCCCGCGGTCGAGTTCGGCCTTCAGGTCGTCAAGCGACTGGGTGAGGGGCTCGATGCTGTAGTCGCCGTACAGTTCGGCCTCGCTCTGGTAGCACAGGTACTGCAGTTTCAGGATGTGTTCGGCGTCCTGCGCGCTTGCCGCTGAGATGGTCACGCTCATGCCCATGTGTGCATGCCTCCGGCTCACCTGATCCGCCCTGTCGGTCTACCGCTCCTTTCCCCGATGTTCAGGAACGGCAACCTCTGCCGTCAGCATTCTGCGCAGGCATCCCAGGCAACGGGAACGCATCGGCCCCAAACTCCCCTGTGAGATACCCAACTCTCCTGCGATTTCTCGGTAGGTCGGGTCGTTCGGCGACAGCATCGCAGTCAGCAGCCGTCGGCAGTGGGCGGGGGTTCGGCGGACGGCGGCGCGCAGGGCGCGGCGCCGTTCGGCGACGAGGGCGGCGGGCTCGGGGCCGGCCTCGGACGCGGGCTCCTCGAGGTACGGCTGTTCGTGTACGGCGGTGCGCCGGGCCCGGCGGGCCTCGGCACGGACGGCGCGGCGCAGCCAGTCGGCCGGCTGGTCCGGCACGCCGGGTCCGCCGTCCAGCCGCTCCAGGAGCCTGAGCCACACGGCCTGCTCGAGGTCGCCCGCCTCCACCCCGGCGGCCGCGGCCTCGGCCTGCGACTCGGCGGCGAGCAGCGGCCTGAGGGTGCCTACGAGTTCGGGCACTGCGGGTTTTCCGGTGGGAGTCGTCATGTCGCCCACGACTGGCGCGGGCCCCCGGGCGGTTTCCGCACCCCGCGCAAACCCCCCGGACGGGGGACAGCCCGCCGCTGTGCTGACGTGCCGGGCACCGGCCGGGGCCCGGTGAAACCCGGGCGTGGGGACCGGGCGTCCCCCGCGGACGGCGACGGCCGGGCGCGTCGACCCGCGACCCAACGGCGGGACGGGGCCCACGGAACCGCGGACCACAGGCCGCGCGCCGCCGCACCGGACACCGGACCGGACCGACCCCTCCGGAGTACGGGACGACCCGCGCGGTCGCGGGCAGCGCCGCCGACGACGGGCGATCAGCCGGCCCGCGACCAGCCGACGCGGGGGCGCGTCGCGCGCCGAGTCCCGCGCCCGGTGCGGACGGAACCCCACGGGGACCGGGAGACGCCCGCAGACGACGAGCGGTCCGAACGATCAGCCGGCCCGCGGCCGCCGCCGTGCGGGGCGTCGCGCCCACCGTCCCAGGCGGCCGAACAGTCCTCACGCAATCGGCGGACCACAGGCTGCGGGCCGCCGCACCGGACCGGACCGGACCGGCCCCGGGGGGCATGGGCGTGCCCCCGCGCACCCGGGCGATCAGCCGTTTCGCGACGGCAGCCGACGGTGGGCCGCACGCTGGGGGCCGCACGCTGGGGGCACCGCCGCCGGGAAGACGCCCGCGAGCGGGCCGCCTTGCCGTGCGGCGGGCCGGCCGGGAGGCGGAGGGAGGGGCAGAAGCCCCTCCCCCGCCTCGTCAGCGGTCGCGGAACTCGGCGGCCGCCAGCAGGCCGGTGTCCGGCTGGTCGGTGAAGATGCCGTCGATACCGGTGGCGAGGTAGGCCCGGTACGCGCCGAAGACGTCGCCGTAGGCGGCCGGGTCCGTGCCGCGCCGGAAGTCGGCGGGCAGGAAGGTGTTCTCGTTGCGCAGGGTGTAGGGGTGCAGGATCAGCCCCTGGGCATGCGCGTCCTTCACCAGGGTCGTCGGCCTGCCGAGCTTGCCGTCGGCGTCCTTGGGGATGACCAGGTCCAGGAGGGGGCCGATCCCCTGCGCGAAGGAGGCGATCCACTTCAGGCCCTGGGGCGTGACGAGGTCCGCGACCGTACGGGGGTCGCCCGTCTGCCGGAAGTCCCAGGGGCGGTCGTCCGGGGTCCACAGGAGCACGACGCGCGGGGTGGCGACCAGTTCGGCCATGCGCCGCATGCTGGTGGGCTCGAACGACTGCAGGAAGGTCGGCGAGTCGGCGCGGTGCCGGCCGTGCTTGCGCAGCAGCTTCGCGAGGCGCTCCTCCAGTCCGAGGCCTATGCCCCGGAAGTAGGTGGGGTGCTTGGTCTCGACGTGCAGCCAGACCGGGCGGCCGCGCCGGCGGCCTTCCTTGTCGGCCCAGCGCAGCACCTCCTCGAAGGTGGGGATCTCCCACCTGCCGTCGTAGACGGTGTTCTCCTGGCGGGTGCCGGGGATACGTTCCTTCGCCCGAAGTGTCTTGAGCTCGGCGAGGGTGAAGTCCTCCGTGAACCAGCCGGTGAGGGGTGTGCCGTCGACCGTCTTCGTCGTCCTGCGGGACGCGAACTCGGGGTGGTCGGCGACATCGGTGGTGCCCGTGATGTCGTTCTCGTGCCGGCAGACGAGGTGACCGTCCCTGGTGGGCACCAGGTCCTGTTCGACGACGTGGGCGCCCATGTCCAGGGCGAGCTGGTAGGAGCCGAGGGTGTGCTCGGGTCGGTAGCCGCTGGCGCCGCGGTGGGCGATGACCGTCGGAACGGGCAGGTGCCGGTACGAGGCCGTCCGCTCCGCCGCCCCGGCCGTGCCGCCGGTGCCGAGGGAGAGGGCGGCCGAGCCCAGCACCGCCGCTCCCAGGACGGTCCGCCGGCCCGGACTTCTGCGCGCACCCTGTGTCATGAAGGCTCCTCGTTTTTCGGACTGTTGAGCGAACCCGATCGTAGGCAGCGACCCCATACGTACGGGAGACCCCGTACGAACGTGTGGAAAACATGGGTCAACACTGCGTATCGACTCGGTGAACCCGATGTGCGATCAGAGGTGACCCGCGAGTATCGTCCTCACCTGCACAGACTGCGTCGGCCACGCCCGGCCACCCACGACACCGGAGGACTCGTTGTCCCGCTTCGCGCTCATCAAGGCAGTGCTCGGCCCGGTCATGCGCCTGATGTTCCGTCCTCGGGTGGAGGGCGTCGAGAACATCCCCGGCACCGGGCCGGTCATCCTCGCGGGCAACCACCTCACGTTCATCGACTCGATCGTGCTGCCGATCGTCTGCGATCGCCAGGTCTTCTTCATCGGCAAGGACGAGTACGTCACCGGCAAGGGCCTGAAGGGCCGTCTGATGGCGTGGTTCTTCACCGGCGTCGGCATGATCCCGGTGGACCGGGACGGTGCGAACGGTGGTGTGGCCGCTCTGATGACCGGCCGCCGGGTGCTGGAGGAAGGCAATATCTTCGGCATCTACCCGGAGGGCACGCGCTCCCCCGACGGCCGGCTGTACCGGGGCCGTACGGGTATCGCGCGGCTGACGCTGATGACCGGCGCGCCGGTGGTGCCGTTCGCGATGATCGGCACCGACAAGCTCCAGCCGGGCGGCGCCGGCCTGCCGCGCCCGGGAAGGGTGACCGTGCGTTTCGGCACGCCGATGGAGTTCTCCCGGTACGAGGGCATGGACCGCGACCGCTACGTCCTGCGGGCGGTGACCGACTCCGTGATGGCGGAGGTCATGCGGCTGTCCGGCCAGGAGTACGTGGACATGTACGCCACGAAGGCGAAGGCGGCGTAGCAGCCGCCGGAGGTCGGCGCAGCCGTCCGAAGCCTGTGAGGCGCCCCCGCGCCGAACCCGCGAGGACGGCGGACAAAACCGCCGCCACGAAGGCGAAGGCCACGTCACGATCGCCCGGAGGCGGGCGCGGACGCCCGAAAGAAGCGAGGCGCCCCCGCGCCGAACCCCGCAGAACAGCGGACAAACCGCCGCCACGAAGGCGAAGCCCGTGAGCGGGACGGTGCGCTCCGGCCCGACGGGCGGATGAAGGGCCGCACCCCGGACGGGGTGCGGCCCTTCGACGTGTCGCCACTCGGCCGGGGCGTGCGTCAGGGGTGCGTGACGCCCTCTTCGAGTCGCTGGCCCCGCAGCAGGAACCAGGCCGCGGCCGCCGTGGTCAGCAGCACCACCGCGCCGACGCCCGCCGCGTTGCGCAGGCCCTCGACGAAGGCGTCCTGGGCGGCCGTCACCAGCGCGCCGGCCGTGGCGTCGGGCAGTGCGGCCGAGGCCTCCACCGCGCCGCCCAGCGATTCGTGCGCGGCCGCCGCGGTGCCGGCGGGCACGCCGGCCGGGGTGGGGAAGTCCCGGTAGATCCCGGTCACGATGGAGCCGAGCAGCGCGATACCGAGGGCCGCGCCGAGTTCGTACGCCGTCTCCGAGACGGCTGACGCGGCACCGGCCTGCTCCTTGGGCACGCTGGAGAGGATCACGTCGGCGGTGACGGTGAACGCGAAGCCCGCGCCCACACCGACGACGAGCAGGGTCACTCCGAGGACCGGATAGCCGGTGGTCCGGTCGAGCAGCGTCAGCGCGGCGAGGGCGAGGCCGACCGCGGCGAGGCCGCCGGAGACCACGGACCGCACGGAGAACCGCCGGGCGGCGACGCCCGCGACCAGACCGGCCGTCACCGCGCCGACGGCGGCGGGCAGTTCGGCCAGGCCCGCCTCCAGCGGCGGGCGTCCCTGCACCAGTTGGAGGAACTGGGACAGGAAGAACACCAGGCCGGACAGGCCGAGGATGGTCAGCAGATCGGCGAGGACCGCGCCCGAGAAGCCCCGGTGCCGGAAGAGCCGCATGTCCAGCAGGGGCGCGGGGAGCGTCAGTTGCCGGCGGACGAACCAGGTCAGCGCGGCCAGGCCGGTCAGCGCGGCGAGCGCCGCGTCCGGGCGGAACCCGTGTGCGGCCGCCTCCTTGACGGCGTACACGACGCCGATCATGCCGACGAGCGAGAGGGCGACGCTGGGCAGGTCCCAGGGGCCGGGCGCGGGGTTCTTCGACGCGGGTATCAGCCTGGCGCCGACCACGACGAGGACCGCCATGACGGGCAGGTTGATCAGGAAGACCGAGCCCCACCAGAAGTGCTCCAGGAGGAAGCCGCCCACGACCGGGCCGACGGCGGCGCCGGCCGAGGCCATGGCGCCCCAGATGCCGACGGCGAGGCTGCGCTCGCGCGGGTCGTGGAAGAGGTTGCGGATGAGCGCGAGCGTGGACGGCATGAGGGTCGCGCCGGCGACACCGAGCAGCGCCCGGGCGAGGATCATCATCTCCGGGCTCGTGGCGTAGGCGTTGAGCACGGAGACGGCGCCGAAGGCGACGGCGCCGGTCAGGAGGAGCTTCTTGCGGCCGATGCGGTCGCCGAGGCTGCCCATGGAGACGAGCAGTCCGGCGATGACGAAGGAGTAGACGTCGCCGATCCACAGCAGCTGGGTGCCGGTCGGTTCGAGGTCCTCACTCAGGAAGGGGGTCGCCAGCCCCAGGACCGTGGCGTCGACCGCGACGAGCAGCACGGCCAGGACGAGTACGGCGAGTGCCAGCCACCGGCCGGGGCGGCGTACGACCTCCGATTCCTTGGTCAGCTGTGCGGTTCGGGTCATCTGCCCACGCTCCTGCGTGCTCCGCCGAGCAGCAGCTCGGCGATCATGTACTGGAAGTCCTTGGCGGCGACGCGCCCGTCCTGGACGGCCCAGGCGCACGTGCCGATCAGCCCGTAGAGGGCTTCCGTGAGCCAGGCGGGCGTCAGATCGATCCGGAACTCGCCGGCTTCTTGTCCGCGCCGGAACAGCGCCGAGACACGGGCGTCGAGACGGGCCCAGCCCTCGTTCTGCGCGTCGCCCTCGAAGAGCTGGTTCTCGGTGACGAGGAAGGCGAGCAGTCCCGCGACCGGTTCCACTTCGGCGACGAGCCGGCGCAGCGCGGCCTCGGCGGTGTCGTCGTCGAGGCGGGCGGTGTCGATGGCCGCCTCGAATTCCTGGATGCCGAGCGCTTCGAGGGCCCGGACCAGCGCGTCCCGTCCGGCGAAGTGCCGGTGGAGGGTGGCGCGGCCGATGCCCGCGGCGCGGGCGACCTCGTCCATGGTGGCGGTCGCCTTGCGGGAGAGGAGGGCGGCAGCGGTGCGCAGCACCTGCTCACGGTCGACTGTCATGAGACAACCATAACCTATATGAGACGCCGATGTCTCATTCGATATGCTGACGGCTCACAAAGAAGCGCCGCCGTCCGGTCGTCCGGACGGCGGCGCTTCCTTCGGGCGCGGCGAGGCGGCTACCGCTTGGCGGCGGCCCAGGCGTGCTGGATCACCAGGTCGGCCTTGACCTCGGCGAGCTGGACGGCGACGGCCGAGGGCGCGGTGCCGCCCCGGCCGCTGCGGGACGCCAGGGCGCCCGGAACGTTCAGCACGTCGCGCACCTCGGGCGTGAGGTGCTCCGAGATCTTGGCGAACTGCTCGTCGGTGAGCTGGTCCAGCTCGATCCCGTGCGCCTCGCACTCCTTGACGCACTCACCGGCGACCTCGTGCGCGATTCGGAACGGCACACCCTGCTTGACCAGCCACTCGGCGATGTCGGTGGCGAGCGAGAAACCGGCCGGCGCCAGCTCCTCCATCCGTTCCCGGTTGACGGTCAGCGTGGCCATCATCCCGGTGAAGGCGGGCAGCAGGACCTCCAGCTGGTCGCAGGAGTCGAAGACCGGTTCCTTGTCCTCCTGGAGGTCCCGGTTGTAGGCGAGCGGGAGCGCCTTGAGGGTCGCGAGCAGGCCCGTGAGGTTGCCGATGAGACGGCCGGACTTGCCGCGCGCCAGCTCGGCGATGTCCGGGTTCTTCTTCTGCGGCATGATCGACGAGCCGGTGGAGAAGGCGTCGTGCAGGGTCACGAAGGAGAACTCCTTCGTGTTCCAGATGATGACCTCCTCGGCGATCCGGGAGAGGTTCACGCCGATCATCGCGGTGATGAACGCGAACTCGGCGACGAAGTCGCGCGAGGCCGTGCCGTCGATCGAGTTGCCCGCGCTGCCGTTCTCGAAGCCGAGGTCCTTGGCGACCGCCTCCGGGTCGAGCCCGAGGGACGAACCGGCCAGCGCGCCCGAGCCGTACGGGGAGACCGCCGTGCGCTTGTCCCACTGGCGCAGCCGCTCGGCGTCCCGGGACAGCGACTGGACATGGGCCAGCACATGGTGGGCGAAGAGGACGGGCTGGGCGTGCTGGAGGTGCGTACGCCCCGGCATGGCGACGTCCGGGTGTGCCTCGGCGAGGCCCACGAGGGCGTCCTGGAGGTCGGCGATCAGGCCGCCGATGATCCGGGCGTGGTCGCGCAGGTACATCCGGAACAGGGTCGCGACCTGGTCGTTGCGGGACCGGCCGGCCCGCAGCTTGCCGCCGAGGTCCGGGCCCAGCCGCTCCAGCAGCCCCCGCTCCAGGGCGGTGTGGACGTCCTCGTCGGCGATGGTGCCGGTGAAGTCGCCCGACGCGACATCCGCCTCCAGCCGGTCCAGCCCGGCCAGCATGCGGGTCAGCTCGTCCTCGGTCAGCAGCCCGGCCTTGTGGAGCACGCGCGCGTGGGCACGGGAGCCGGCGATGTCGTACGGCGCGAGGCGCCAGTCGAAGTGCACGGAGGCCGACAGCTTGGCCAGCGCCTCGGCGGGGCCGTCGGCGAAACGGCCGCCCCAGAGCCGGACGTCACCGTTGTTGCTGCTCACTGCTCAAGCTCCTCAAGGCTGTGGATGTGCGACGCCTCCCCGCCCACGGGGAACGGGGAGGCGGCTTGTCGAACGAGTCGGACGGGTCCGGGTCACGCAGGCTAGGCCTGCAGATCACGCTTCGCGGCGATCTTGGCCGAGAGGGCGAAGATGTCGATGAAGCCCTGGGCCTTCGACTGGTCGAAGGTGTCGCCCGTGTCGTACGTCGCCAGGTTGAAGTCGTACAGCGACTCGTCGGACTTCCGGCCGGTGACGACGGCGCGGCCGCCGTGCAGCGTCATCCGGATGTCGCCGGTGACGTGCTGGTTGGCCTCGGCGATGAAGCCGTCCAGGGCCCGCTTGAGCGGGGAGAACCACAGGCCGTCGTAGACGAGCTCGCCCCAGCGCTGCTCGACCTGCCGCTTGTAGCGGGCCAGCTCGCGCTCGACCGTGACGTTCTCCAGCTCCTGGTGGGCGGTGATCAGGGCGATGGCGCCCGGGGCCTCGTAGACCTCGCGCGACTTGATGCCGACCAGCCGGTCCTCGACCATGTCGATCCGGCCGATGCCCTGGGCGCCGGCGCGCTCGTTGAGCTGCTGGATCGCCTGGAGGACGGTGACGGGCTTGCCGTCGAGGGCGACCGGGACGCCCTCCTTGAAGGAGATGATCACCTCGTCGGCCTCCCGGGGGGTGGCCGGGTTGGAGGTGTACTCGTAGATGTCCTCGATCGGCCCGTTCCAGATGTCCTCGAGGAAGCCGGTCTCGACGGCCCGCCCGAAGACGTTCTGGTCGATCGAGTACGGGGACTTCTTCGTGGTCGCGATCGGCAGCTCCGCCTTCTCGGCGAAGGCGATGGCCTTGTCCCGGGTCATCGCGTAGTCACGAACCGGAGCGATGCACTTGAGGTCCGGGCCGAGCGCCTGGATGCCGGCCTCGAAACGCACCTGGTCGTTGCCCTTGCCGGTGCAGCCGTGGGCCACGATGCCGGCGTTGTGCTTCCGGGCGGCGGCCACGAGGTGCTTGACGATCGCGGGCCGGGACAGGGCCGACACCAGCGGGTAGCGGTCCATGTACAGGGCGTTGGCCTTGATCGCCGGCAGGCAGTACTCGTCGGCGAACTCGTCCTTGGCGTCCGCGACCTCGGCCTCGACCGCACCGCAGGCGAGCGCGCGCTTGCGGATCACGTCCAGGTCCTCGCCGCCCTGGCCGACATCCACGGCAACGGCGATGACCTCGGCACCCGTCTCCTCGGCGATCCAGCCGATGGCGACGGAGGTGTCCAGGCCGCCCGAGTAGGCGAGTACGACGCGCTCGGTCACGGGTTTCTCCTTACGGTGCATTCACTGATGGGTATAACTATGCAGACCTCCGTATGTTTTGTCAACGCGGGTTCCGGGCGCTGCGGGGGCGGCCGGGCGGAGCTCCGGGGGCACGCACGCGGGCCCGCGACCAGCGATCCGCCCCGGCCACCGGCAGACCTGGCCGATAATGCGTTCATGGGACAGAGATATGAGCGAATCGACGGCCGTATACGGGACTTCATCGAGCGGCAGCCCGTCTTCTTCACCGCCACCGCCCCCTTGAGCGGTGACGGACACGTCAACGTGTCACCCAAGGGCCGCAAAGGCACTCTCGTGGTCATCGACGAACTGACCCTGGCCTACCTGGACTTCGGCGGCAGCACCTTCGAGACCGCGGCCCATCTGCGGGAGGAGGGCAACGGCCGGATCACGCTGATGTGGTGTGCCTTCGACGGCCCCCCGAAGGTGCTGAGGGTGCACGGCACCGGCGAGCCCGTCTTCCGGGACGACCCGCGCTGGGCGGAGTACATCCCGTACTTCGAGGACGCCGACGGGCCGGCGGCCCGCGCCGTCATCGTGGTGCGGGCCCACCGGGTGAGCGACTCGTGCGGGTTCGCCGTCCCGTTCCTGGAGTACCGCGAGGAGCGCACGCAGCACGCGCAGTACTTCGCCCGCAAGACGGACGAGGAGTTCGCGGCGTACTGCGAGAAGAAGGAGTTCGTCGGGGTGAGCCTGGACGGGCTGCCGGCGCTCCCCCTCCCCCTTCCGCCACGCACGGAGTGACCGTTCGGGTGCGCTCGCGGAGCCGCTTCCGGCCGCCCCCGGTACGGTCCGGATCATGCGCCTCGGACTCGCACTCGGCTCCGCCCTGCTGGTGTTCACGCTCGCCCCGCCCGTGGACCGGCCGCTGCCGGCGCGGATGGCCGACACCGGCGGCGGCAGCCAGCTGATCACCGCGGAGGCGCCGAGCGCCGGGACGACCACCGGGACGGTGTCCTGGTGGGACCGGCGGGGCGGACGGTGGGTCCGGGCCGGTTCCACAGGGGCACGGTTCGGGGCGAACGGCCTGGCGGCAGGCACCGGCCGCGAGCAGGGCACGCTGACCACACCGACGGGCCTCTACGATTTGCCGTACGCCTTCGGTATCTCCCCCGCACCGCGCGGCACCCGCTACCCGCACCGCCGGGTGACGGGGGCGTCCTGGTGGTGCCAGGACAACCGGTCGCGCTCCTACAACCGCTGGGTGGAGGGGCTGCCCGCGGACTGCCGGGCCGCCGAGTCGGAACGACTGGCCGACTACCGGCCACAGTACGCGCACGCGCTGGTCATCGGCTTCAACTACGACCGGCCGGTACGCGGCCGGGGCGCCGGCATCTTCCTGCACGTCAACGGCAAAGGGGCGACGGCCGGTTGTGTGTCGGTGCCCCGGCGTGCCATGCGGGCCATCCTGCGCTGGGCCGACCCGCACAGACACCCGCACATCGCGGTGGGCACACGGTCGGGCCCGCTGGCCGTCACCCGTTACTGAGCCGCCCGCCGGCGGCGGCCGGTCCGCACGGGCCGGACCCGTATGGGTATCCGCCGTCTCCCGCGCGAGGGCTCGGCCGGCGGGTGCCACTCGGCGAAGCTCAGCTGCATCCGGCGCAGCTCCTCGGGGTCGCGGGCGGCCAGCGCCCCCAGGGCCGGATGCGGTCCTTCCCGCTCGCACCGCTCGCGCAGCGGATCGGGAAGGCGCTCCCGCTCGCGCCGCTTGCGCTGCTCCGCGTCGGGCCAGGCGAACTGGGCCACCAGCGCGAGGGCCGACACCACCGCCGCCGCCCAGCGGAGGGGCCCGTCCGGCAGCGAGTCCAGCAGGGCGAGGACGGCGAACACCCAGTAGGCGAGCAGCGCCATGATGCCGAGGATGCTCAGGCAGCCCGACACACAGCTGTCCGGCCCGCCCATGGTCAGCCGGAACCGCTCCGGCGGGTGCGGCAGCGTCGCGTGGTAGCGGCGCCGGAAGGTCCGGCGGGCGTCTTCGTACAGGTCGTCGCAGCGTTCGATCGTGCCGAGCGCGACGGGCCTGCCGCACCGGCGCACCGCCGTGAGCAGCGCGTCCGGCACCGGGTGGTCCACGGTACGCGCCGGGTCGAGACCTTCCCGGGTCGGCCGGGCGAGGCCGGACCGGTCGATCCGGATCAGTCCGTCGAGCATCAGCCGGGCCGCCGCGGCGCGGGACTCGCCGGGCACCTCCAGGTGGGCGGCCGCGTAGTAGGGGTCCAGGTCGACCGCGGCATAGCGTCGCACGATCCGCCGGTGACCGCGCCGCTGCAACCACCACCGCACGCCCAACTGCCCGTACAGCACTGCTGTGACGGGCAGGACGAGGAGGGCGACGGTGAGGTGGTCCACGGCCCGAGGCTAGAGCGGGGGTGCCGTGGGAGGACAGCGGATTTCCGCTGCTCCCGGCAAGGCCGGCGGCCCGGTGCGGGCGCGCGGCCGAGCCGGGCTGTGGTGCGGACCTCGGTCAGCCGCCCTTCTGGGCCAGCCTCAGCAGGTGGTCCGCCAGTGCCTGACCGCCCGCCGGGTCGCGGGAGATGAGCAGCAGGGTGTCGTCGCCCGCGATCGTGCCCAGGATGGCGTGCAGTTCGGCCTGGTCGATGGCGGAGGCGAGGAACTGCGCGGCGCCCGGCGGTGTGCGCAGGACCACCAGGTTGGCCGAGGCCTCTGCCGAGATCAGCAGTTCTCCGGAGAGGCGCCGCATGCGCTCCTCCTTGGCCGATTCGCCGAGCGGGGCCTGCGGCGTGCGGAAACCGCCCTCGCTGGGCACCGCGTAGATCAGTTCACCGCCGGTGTTGCGGATCTTCACCGCGCCCAGCTCGTCGAGGTCGCGGGAGAGGGTCGCCTGGGTGACGCTCAGCCCGTCGTCCGCGAGGAGTTTCGCCAGCTGGCTCTGGGAACGCACCGGCTGCCGGTTGAGGATGTCCACGATCCGGCGGTGGCGTGCGGTGCGGGTCTGCGGAACGGACGGCCCGCCGTGCTCGATTTCCTGCGCCTCGCTCATCGTCGTCTCATTCTCCGGATCGTCCTTCCCCGTGCACGCTGCCGAGGACGCCGGGCAGGGCCCGGAGGAAGGCGTCCACCTCGTCGTCGCCGATGACCAGCGGCGGCATGAGCCGTACGACATCGGGGGCGGGCGCGTTCACCAGGAGACCGGCGTCCTGAGCCGCCTGCTGCACCTGGGGTGCGAGGGGCTCGGTGAGCACGATACCCAGCAGGAGGCCCGCACCACGGACATGGGAGACGAGCGGGTGGCTCTCCTTCCCGCCGGGGCGCTCGATTCCGTCGCGCAGCTTCTCGCCGAGACGCTTGACCCGGTCGAGCGTTCCGCCGGTGGAGAGGGTGTCCAGGACGGCCAGTCCGGCGGCGCAGGCCACGGGGTTCCCGCCGAAGGTGGTGCCGTGGTGGCCGGGCGCGAGCAGCTCGGCCGTCTCGCCGAACGCGACGGTCGCGCCGATCGGGAGGCCGCCGCCGAGGCCCTTGGCGAGGGTGACGATGTCCGGTTCCACGCCGTGGGCCTGGTGCTCGAACCAGTGGCCGCACCGGCCGATGCCGGTCTGGACCTCGTCGAGGACGAGCAGCGTGCCGGTGGCGCGGGTGATCTCGCGGGCGGCCTTGAGATAGCCGGCGGGCGGCACGACGACGCCGATCTCGCCCTGGATGGGCTCGAGGATGACGAACGCGGTGTTCTCCGTGACGGCTTCCCGCAGTGCGTCGACGTCACCGTAGGGAACGTGCGTGACGTCGCCGGGCAGCGGCTGGAATGGCTGCTGCTTGCCGGGCTGCCCGGTGAGCGCGAGCGCCCCCATGGTCCGGCCGTGGAAGCCGCCGGTGGTGGCCACCATGTGGGTACGGCCGGTCAGCCGGCCGATCTTGAAGGCGGCCTCGTTGGCCTCGGCGCCGGAGTTGCAGAGGAAGACCCGGCCGGGCCGGCCGAAGAGCTGGAGCAGCCGCTCGGCGAGCGCGACGGGGGGCTCGGCGACGAAGAGGTTGGAGACGTGGCCGAGCGAGGCGATCTGGCGGGAGACGGCCTCGACGACGGCGGGGTGGGCGTGGCCGAGGGCGTTGACGGCGATCCCGCCGGCGAAGTCGAGGTAGGCGGTGCCGTCGGCGTCCCACACCGTGGCGCCCTCGCCGCGGACGAGGGGCAGCCTCGGGGTGCCGTAGTTGTTCATCAGCGCGCCCTGCCAGCGCTGCGTCAGGTCCTGGTTGCCGCTCATGACTCCCCCAGTTCGTCGGGCACGACCATGGTGCCGATGCCCTCGTCGGTGAAGATCTCCAGCAGGATGGAGTGCTGGACCCTGCCGTCGATGACACGGGCGGTGGTGACCCCGTTGCGTACGGCGTGCAGGCAGCCCTCCATCTTGGGGACCATGCCGCTGGAGAGCTCGGGCAGCAGTTTCTCCAGCTGGCCGGCGGTGAGCCGGCTGATGACCTCGTCGCTGTTCGGCCAGTCCTCGTAGAGGCCTTCGACGTCGGTGAGGACCATCAGGGTTTCGGCGCCAAGCGCCGCAGCGAGTGCCGCAGCCGCCGTATCAGCATTGACGTTGTAGACATGTCCGTCGTCCTGGGAGCGGGCGATCGAGGAGACGACCGGGATGCGGCCGTCGGCCAGCAGCGCCTCAATGGCGCCGGTGTCGATCTCGGTGATCTCGCCGACCCGGCCGATGTCGACCAACTCGCCGTCGACCCGGGGCTGGTGCCGGGTGGCGGTGATGGTGTGCGCGTCCTCGCCGGTGAGGCCGACGGCGAGCGGCCCGTGCTGGTTGAGCAGCCCGACCAGCTCGCGCTGCACCTGGCCGGCCAGCACCATGCGTACGACGTCCATGGCGTCCTCGGTGGTGACGCGCAGGCCCGCCTTGAACTCGCTGACGATGCCGTGCTTGTCCAGGGCGGCGCTGATCTGCGGGCCCCCGCCGTGGACCACGACCGGCTTGAGGCCGGCGTGCCGCAGGAAGACGACGTCCTGGGCGAAGGCGGCCTTGAGCTCGTCGTCGACCATGGCGTTGCCGCCGAACTTGATGACGACGGTCTTGCCGTGGTGGCGGGTCAGCCAGGGCAGCGCCTCGATGAGGATCTGCGCCTTGGGCAGGGCGGTGTGCTTCCGTGTCGTGCTCATGAGCTGTACGCGCTGTTCTCGTGGACGTAGTCGGCGGTGAGGTCGTTGGCCCAGATGACGGCCGACTCGGAACCGGCGGCGAGGTCGGCGGTGATCTTCACCTCGCGGTAGCGCATGTCGACGAGGTCCCGGTCCTCGCCCACGGAGCCGTCCCGGCAGACCCAGACGTCGTTGATGGCGACGTTCAGCCGGTCGGGCTCGAAGGCGGCCCGGGTGGTGCCGATGGCCGACAGGACCCGGCCCCAGTTGGGGTCCTCGCCGTGGATGGCGCACTTGAGCAGGTTGTTGCGGGCGATGGAGCGGCCCACCTCGACGGCGTCGTCCTCGGAGGCGGCGTTGATCACCTCGATGCGGATGTCCTTGGACGCGCCCTCGGCATCGCCGATGAGCTGCCGCGCCAGGTCGTCGCAGACTTCGCGCACGGCGTCGGCGAAGGCGGCGTACTCGGGAGAGACCCCGGACGCGCCCGAGGCGAGGAGCAGGACGGTGTCGTTGGTGGACATGCAGCCGTCGGAGTCGACCCGGTCGAAGGTCAGGCGGGTCGCGTCGCGCAGGGCCTTGTCGAGGACGGGGGCGTCCACGTCGGCGTCGGTGGTGAGCACGACCAGCATGGTGGCGAGACCGGGGGCGAGCATGCCGGCGCCCTTGGCCATCCCGCCGACGGTCCAGCCTGCCTTGGTCACGACGGACGTCTTGTGGACGGTGTCGGTCGTCTTGATGGCGATCGCGGCCTTCTCGCCGCCGTGCTCGGAGAGCTCCTTGGCGGCCTTCTCGACGCCGGGCAGCAGCTTGTCCATGGGCAGCAGCACGCCGATGAGGCCGGTGGAGGCGACGGCGACCTCGCCCGCCCCGATCTCCAGCACCTCGGCGACCTTCTCGGCGGTGGCGTGGGTGTCCTGGAAGCCCTGGGGGCCGGTGCAGGCGTTGGCGCCGCCGGAGTTGAGGACGACGGCGGTCAGTTCACCGGCCTTGAGGACCTGCTGGGACCACAGGACGGGGGCCGCCTTGACACGGTTGGAGGTGAACACGCCCGCGGCGGCGCGGCGGGGCCCGGTGTTGACCACGAGGGCGAGGTCCGGGTTGCCGTTCTCCTTGATTCCGGCGGCGATGCCCGCCGCCGTGAATCCCTTCGCTGCCGTGACGCTCAAGGTGCCACTCCGATCGTGGAAAGTCCGGTGTCCTCGGGGAGTCCGAGGGCGATGTTCATGCTCTGCACCGCGCCGCCGGCGGTGCCCTTGGTGAGGTTGTCAATGGCGCTGATCGCGATGATGCGGCCCGCGGCCTCGTCGTACGCGACCTGGACCTGAACGGCGTTGGAACCGTGGACGGACGCCGTTGCGGGCCACTGCCCCTCGGGCAGGAGGTGGACGAACGGCTCGTCGGCGTACGCCTTCCGGTAGACGGACCGGACGTCCTCGGCCGTCGTCCCCGCCTTCGCCCTGGCGCTGCAGGTGGCGAGGATGCCGCGGGGCATCGGGGCGAGGGTGGGGGTGAAGGACACGGTGACCGGGCCGCCGGCGACCGCACCGAGGTTCTGGATCATCTCGGGGGTGTGACGGTGGCCGCCGCCCACGCCGTACGGGGACATGGAGCCCATGACCTCGGAGCCGAGCAGGTGCGGCTTGAGCGCCTTGCCGGCGCCGGAGGTGCCGCTGGCGGCGACGACGACCGCCTCGGGCTCGGCGAGGCCGCCGCCGTACGCGGGGAAGAGCGCGAGCGACACGGCGGTGGGGTAACAGCCGGGCACCGCGATGCGCTTGGACCCCTCCAGCGCGGCGCGGGCGCCCGGCAGCTCGGGGAGGCCGTAGGGCCAGGTCCCGGCGTGCGGGGAGCCGTAGAACTTCTCCCAGTCGGCGGCGTCCTTCAGCCGGAAGTCGGCCCCCATGTCGACGACGAGGACCTCGCCCCCCAGCTGCTCGGCGACGGCGGCGGACTGGCCGTGCGGAAGGGCCAGGAAGACGACATCATGGCCCGCGAGGACCTCCGCGGTGGTGGGCTCCAGCACGCGGTCGGCGAGCGGCAGCAGGTGCGGCTGCAGCGTGCCGAGCTTCTGTCCGGCGTTGGAGTGACCGGTCAGGGCGCCGATCTCCACTCCGGGGTGGCCGAGGAGCAGACGGAGAAGCTCTCCGCCCGCGTATCCGCTCGCGCCTGCCACTGCTGCTCGTACCGCCATCGAACCCTCCTTGCTGATGGCATGACTATACGTGCCATTGCAGGTTTATGCAAAGCAATGCGGAGCGCGCGCCTAAGATCACCGGCATGGCACTACGACCCGTGCAGGTGAACATCAAGGCTCGCGACGGCGCGGCGGTCGGCCGGTTCTGGGCGGAGGCGCTCGGCTGGAGTGCCTACAGCCCCGGCGTCACCACCTACGTCGGCCCCGCCGGCGGCCTCGTCTGGCCGCACCCGGTCGCCGTCGGCGTGGACGTCGTTCCCGTACCGGAACCCAAGACGACGGTGAAGAACCGCGTGCACCTCGATCTCGCCACCACCTCCGAGGCCCATCAGGCGGAGCTGGTCGCGCGCCTCCGGACGCTCGGAGCCACGCCCGCCGACGTGGGCCAGGGCGACGTCCCGTGGACGGTCCTCGCCGACCCGGAGGGCAACGAGTTCTGCGTGCTGGAGCCCCGGGAGATGTACCGGGACACCGGGCCGATCGCCGCGGTGGTGGTCGATTGCCTGGATCCGCGGGCCATGGCCCGGTTCTGGGGTGAGGCGACGGACTGGACACCGCACGAGGTGACCGACGAAGCAGCGGTGTTGCGCTCCGCCCGGGGCGTCGGCCCGTATCTGGAGTTCCTGCGCACACCCGACGCGAAGACCGTGCCGGACCGCGTCCATCTCGACCTGCTGCCGTACCCCGGTGACGACAAGGCGGCGGAGGTGGCCCGGCTGCGGGCCCTCGGCGCCACGGAACTCGACCTCGGCCAGGGCGACGTCCCGTGGACCTGCCTGGCCGACCCCGAGGGCCACGAGTTCTGCGTCCTCACCCCGTCCTGACCGGGAGCGGTGACGCTGAAGCGCTGACGGTCCCGCCGGCACTGACGGTCCCGCTGCCTATGCTGGGGGTTCCAAGATCGACGCGGCACGGAAGCGGGGGCGGGGACGGTGCGGATCGAGCGCCATGAAGTCGGTGGAGAGGCGCTGAGCGGCGCGCTGGAGGACTTCCCGCGGCGGATCGCCGAGCAGGTGGGGGCGCTGGAACGCGAAGAATCGCCGGCGCGCGACTGGCAGGCGGTCGCGGAGTCGTTCCTGGACTACCTGGCCGCCCGCTCGGTAACCGTTCCCGATCTCGCGGGCAAGGACGCCCGGGTCGCCTTCGAGTCGGCCGCGGCGGCGGCCGTCAGGGCACTGGCGCTGCGGGCCGGCCGGGCCGGCCACGCCGGCCTGCCGCACGTGTACATCGGGTACACGGGTTCCCGCGTGCCCTGCGACGACCGGCGCCCGGCGGAGAGCCCGGACGGCGTGCCCGCCGGCACCTGGCTGGACGCCTTCTTCCTGGCGTTCGTCGCGGATGTGTGGGACGAGAACGCGGCACTGTTCATCGACACGGCCCCTTCCCTGCGGGGCAGTGAGGAGCGGGCCGACGTCGCGCTGGTGCACGCGCTGCTCGCGCTCGTCCTCGGCCACGTCCAGCAGCGCCCGGACCGTGGCCGGCCGATGTCGGACGCGGACCGGTCCGCGGTGATCGAGGCGATCGCCGGACGGCTGGGCGACGGAACCGACCGGCCCGCGCACCGCGAGGCGCTCGCCGCCCTGCGGGCGCTGGCGGCCGGCGACCAGGACGGGCTCACCGGCGCCCTCGCCGCACGGCTCAACCACCACAGGCGGCAGTGCGCGGAAAGGGCCGCGGACGCGGTCGCGCCGCGTACCCTGCTGCCGCTCGACGCCATCGCCCTCGCGGCGATGGCCCAGCGGTCCGGCGCCGGGGCGCCCGGCATCGACTCTCCCTATCTGCCGGCGGCACCGATCGGCGGCTGGCGGAGGCCCGTTCCGCGGGTGCTCGGATACGGCCGGGAGAAGGACCCGGCCGCCGTGGAGAACCTGGCGACCGAACTCATGGTGATCGACCGGCCGGACCACCCGTTCGCGGCCCGGGCGGACGAGCCCCTCTACGACGACTACGCGCAGCACCTCCTGGACGGGTTCCGCGATCGGGGCCGGAAGGCGGCGTACGCCGCCGAGAGCCTGATGAAGGTCATGGAGTGGCAGGTCCTGCGCTTCCTGGGGCGGGCCGCCGCCGACCCCGAGGGCGAGGATCCGCGGGGGCGCGAGGCGCTCGGGATCGCCGCCGAGGCGGGCGCTGCCGTGTTCCGGCTGGTGCGGGCCGCGGCCCGGGACCAGGCGGACGCGGCGGCCGGGGGCGGGGAGCCCGAGGTGACGGAGCACGAGATCACGGTCGGCGGGACGACACGCCTCCTGCCGGCGATCCGGCCGTACGACCTGGCCGCCGTGCACTGGAAGCAGGCCGTCGCTCTGGCGCTGATCACCGGGGAGCGGCAGCAGCTGGCGGACTGCGTCCTGGTGTACCCGGAGTTCTTCACCGACGGGCGCCAGGTGGGGGACGTCGACGCGTACGGCGCGGCGTTGCACGACTATCTGCGCGGTGTGGATCCCCTGCCGGCCCTCAGTCACGCGTTCGAGACCTGCGCCCGGCACGAGGCCGGTGTCCACCTGGCCCCGCCCGTGAAGCTGCTGTCGCAGGTGGTGGCGGGCGACCGGGTGGGCTTCACGCTCGCCCTGGCCGACGCGCTGGAGGCCCACCGCGAGCACTACACGGTGGGTGCGCTGTCCGGCCGCGCGCAGGCGGTGCTCGACCTCGATGTGCTGGCGCTGGCCTGCCACGTCCACCGGATGGGCTGGGAGATACCGGTTCGTTCGCCCTATCTGCCCCGGGGCCTGTTCCGTTAGCCGGAAGGGGCGGCGTGCGACCGGCGGGCGTCAGGCCAGCGAGATCTCGTCGCCGAGCGACCGCTCGCGGGCCGCGGCGACGACCAGGGCCGCGGCCGCGGCGTCCTGCACGGCGACCCCGACCGACTTGTAGAGGGTGATCTGGTCGCGGGTGCGGCGCCCCGGCCGGCCCCCGGAGGCGAGCTCCCCGAGCTCGGCATGGATGTGGTCGGCTGTGATGACACCGTCGCGGATCGGCTGCAGCAGGTCGTTGCTGCCCGCCGGGAACGGTGCGAGGACCGCTTGTCGCGACTCGACGCACACCAGCGCGTCGGCGACGGTGGCGTCGTCGATCTCCCGCCCCGCGGGGTTGAACCCGACCGAGGTGATGTGAACGCCGGGTGACAGCCAGGGGCGGCGGATCACCGGCACGACGGCGTGCGTGGCCGCCGCGGCGATGTCCGCGCCGTCGAGGGCCTCGGCGAAGCCGGCGACCGGACGGACGGGGCGGTCCAGCTCCGCGGAGAGCGCCTCGGCCAGTGCGGCCGCCTTGAGCGGGTCCCGGCCCGCCACCCGGATCTCCCGGATGGGGCGGACCCGGCACATCGCGCGGGCGTGGGCGCGAGCCTGCACACCGGTGCCGAGGACGGCCAGTACAGCCGCGTCCTGTCGGGCCAGCAGCCGGGCCGACAGCGCGGAGGCGGCGCCGGTCCTCGCCGCGGTGATGGCCGTGCCGTCCAGCAGCGCCGTGGGACGGCCCGTCTCCGGGTCGAACACCACGATCAGCGCCTGGTGGGTGGGCAGCGGCGTCCCGGCGTTGTGCGGGAAGAGGGAGACCAGCTTGCTCATGAGCACACCGGCGGAGGGCACGAAGCCGGGCATGGCGGCCAGGAGTCCGTCCTGCCCGGGCACGAGTGCGGCGACACGGTCCGGGGAGGACGCCCGTCCCGCGCTGAGGTCCGCCATCACCGGGGCGAGGCCGTCGATCAGGGCGTCCAGGTCGAGCAGCGACTCGACCTGCGAGCGTCCCAGTACCAGCATCCGAGCCACCTTCCGCGGTTGCACCAGCCGTCGGACGCGATCCTCACACAGGCCGCTCGTCGCCGCCTCGTACCACGGTGCCGTCCGGCCGGACGGTCCGCCGCACCTGCTTGACGACGGGGGTGAACATGGTGCGCTTCACCTTGAACATCTTGCCCTCGAGGGTCACGGCGCGTACGGCGGTGAAGTCGAAGCGGACGAACGTCGCCGTCCAGTCGGGGCCGAAGTGGATGAGGCCGCGCAGCCCCTCCATGGTCATGTGGGTCCCCGGGTCCCGGAGCGGGGGGTAGTCCGGGAAGACCGGGGCGGGGGGCGGATCCTCCCCGTCGCGGCCCGCCTCCGCGGCCCGGTCGGCGAACGCGTCCGGGACGAACTCCCGGAACAGGTCGTACTCGTCCTCGTCCCCGTACACCAGGACGATGAGCCGCTCCGGCGGAAGGAGGCGGACTGCCTCGGTGAGCTCCCACAGGGTGCCGGGGCCGGTTCCGGCGACGAGCAGGACCAGCCGGGCCCGGCTGATCAGACCGCTGACGACGGGCTGCCAGTCGTCCAGGGGCAGATAGAACCGGGAGGCGCCGGGCAGTGGCAGCTTCTCCCCGGGCCGGCCCACCGCCACGACTCTGCCGAGCCTGCGGAAGTTGCGGGCCATCTCCTCCTCCCGGGTGCGTGAGCCGGGGGCGAAGGCCTTCTGGAAGAGGCTGCGGGTGCTGGGGCGGTTGACCTGGTAGGTGTCCTCGTCGTCGTCGAAGGGGCGCAGATAGAGGACGAAGGGGGCGACGAGTTCCTCGGGCCGTCGGATCACCCGTGCGGTGCGCCGCCTGCCGTGCCGGGAGAGCAGCCGGCCCGCCATGACGGCGGCCAGCGCGGAGGTGAGCATGATGACCCCGACGATCCGGCCGCGCAGGGCCGAGTCGTCGTAGAGCAACGGGGCCTGGATGTGGCCCAGGCCGCCGAGCGCGACCAGGAATCCGGCGAGCCGGAGGAAGCATCCGCCGACCCGTGCCCCGCAGCCCAGGAGGGGCAACCGCCGCTGCCGGTGCGGCTGTGGTCCTGGACCGGCCGCCGGTTCTCCCGGCTGCCCGTCCGGTGTGGGGTCCGGGTGTCGCTGTTCGGGGACCGACGCGTCCCCCGGTGCCTCGCTCATGGGGAGATCGTGGCGGCCGTACGGCGGCGCGCACCATCGGTTCGGGTCGGGAGGGATCGAACCGGCTAATGGGCCGGGGAGGTTGACCGACGGGGAGCTGCCTCAGGCCAGTGGGGTGCCGCGGCGCTACTGCTCACGCCGCTGCGCGACCTCGGGAGCGGGGCGCGGCCCACCGGCGCGCACGCCTGAGGACGCGCACGCCTGAGGACGCGCACCCGCCTCAGGTGCTCGCGCCGGGGGTGTCACTTCTTCACGGCACGCAGGACGACGAACTTGGGGTCGCTCGCGACCACTTCGCTGTTCCCGAAGATCCGCCGGAGGGTGACGTGGTAGCCGAGGTGCCGGTTCCCCACGACCCACAGTTCGCCGCCCCGCCGCAGTGCCCGCCGCGCGCCCGTGAACATCCTCCGGGCGGTCGCGTCGGTCGTCGCCTGGTGGCTGTGGAACGGCGGGTTGTTGAGCACGAGGTCCACGGATTCCGCCGGCACGCCCGTCAGACCGTCACCGACCCTGAACTCCGCCCGGGCTCCGGGAGCGGCGCTCGCCCGGAAGGTCTCCTGGGCCGAGGCCACCGCCTGGTACGACTCGTCGACGAAGAGAAGCTCCGCCTCCGGATCGGCCAGGGACACGGCGAGCCCCACCACCCCGTTGCCGCAGCCCAGGTCGACGACGCGGGAGCGGCCGAGCCCGGTCGGCAGGTGCTTGAGGAAGAACCGTGTACCGATGTCGAGGCGGTCGGCGCAGAAGACGCCCGCGTGGTTGACCACGGTCCGGCCGGCCACCGGCGTGGCGTCGCCGGGCAGCTCGTACCGGTGCGGCCAGGGGTTCTCGGTCCGGGCCGGGGCCGGGTCGGGCGTGCAGAAGATCAGCCGGGCCTTCTTCACCGCCAGCGAGGTGCGGGTCGGGCCGAGGAGGCGTTCGAAGAGCCTGAGGGTGGAGGTGTGGATCTCCTTCACCATCCCGGTGCCGGCGACGAGCGTGCCGGGGTGCACGGCGGGGGCGAGCCGGTGCAGCTGGTCCTCCAGGAGCGCGAGGCTCTTCGGGACGCGGACGAGGAGGACGTCGGTGCGCTCGGGCGGGGTGTCCCTGGTGGTCAGCAGCCGCACGGCGCCGGGCTCCACCCCGGCCCGGGCCAGATTGGCGCGGGTCGCCTCGTGGGCGAGGTGGGAGTCGGTGATCTGGGTGATCCGTCCCGGGTGGCGCGCGGCGAGCGAGGTGACCAGGGCGCCCCAGCGGTCGCCGACCACGGTCACGGTTCCCGGAAGCCCGTCGGGGTGCGTCTCGGCCAGGTGCCGCAGCAGGTATTCGTCGGCGGCGTCCCAGGCACGGAACGGGTCGCGGGGGTCCTCGGGGAAGCGGGTGAGCTCGACATCGGCCCATGACGTGGTCAGACGGTTCATCGTGCCCTCAGGCTAGCCGCTCCCCGGAGGGCTGCCGGAATCGGAGCGCCATCCAGTGTTCGGGTACGTCGAGGGGCTCGAAGCCGATCTTCCCGTAGACACCGTGGGCGTCGTGCGTGGCGAGCACGATGCGCTTGAGGCCGAAGGGGGCGAGGTGGTCGCGGACCGCCTCGACGAGGGCGGTGCCCAGGCCCTTTCCGCGCACCGGCCGGTCCACGTACACGTCGCACAGCCAGGCGAAGGTCGCCCGGTCGGTGACGGCCCGTGCGTAGGCGACGAGTGCGCCCGACGCGGTCTCGTACGCGCCGAAGTTCAGCGAGCCGTCGATGGCGCGGTCCTGCTGCTCACGGCTGCGGCCCTTGGCCCAGTACGCGTCGGTGGACAGCCAGTGGTGGACGCGGGCGCGGTCCAGGCGTTCGGTGGAGGTGGAGATCTCGTACGCGTCCAGCCCTGTCGTCTCGTTCATGACCGGACCCTCGCAGGCCGGGGACCGGTTGTCAGTGGCGCGTGCCACGCCTTTCCGCGGGCGGGGCGTCACCGTAGTGGGCGGTCAGCCGGGGACTTCGTCGAGTGCGGTGCGCAGTCGGCGCACGCCCTCGGTGATCTCGGCCGGTCCGGCGACGCCCGCGAAGCTCAAGCGCACGTGGCCGGCGGGCGGTTCCGCGGAGAAGTAGGGGCGGCCCGGGGCGACGGCGACCCCGGCGCGGAGGGCCGCGGCGACCAGGGCGGACTCGGCGGTGGTGTCGGGGAGGCGGAGCCAGAAGTGGTAGCCGCCGGAGGGGATGTGCGGCAGGGCGAGTTCGGGGAGGTGGAGCCGGATCGCCGCCGCCATGATGTCGCGGCGGGTCTTCAGTTCGACCGCCACGGAGCGGAGGTGGCGGGCCCAGGCGGGGGATCCGACGAGTTCCAGGGCGGTTTCCTGCAGCGGTCTCGGTACGAAGAAGTTGTCGACGACCTGAATGGCGCGCAGCCGTTCGAGGACCGGGCCACGGGCGGCGAGCGCACCCACGCGCAGGCTGGGCGAGGTGGACTTGGTGAGCGAGCAGACGTGGACGACGACGCCGTCCGGGTCGTCGGCGGCGAGCGGTGCGGGCAGTGGGCCCCCGTCCTCGTGGACGAGGCGGCGGGCGAAGTCGTCCTCCACCACGAAGGCTCCGGCCTCGTGGGCGATGTGCACGACCTCGCGGCGGCGTGCGGGGGCGAGGACGGCGCCGGTGGGGTTCTGGAACAGCGGCTGGCAGACGAACACGCGGGCGCCGCTCGCCCGGAAGGCGGCGGCCAGCAGGTCCGGGCGGACGCCGTCGCGGTCGGCGGGCACGGGGACGGGCCGCAGCCCGGCGGCCCGGGCGACCGCCAGCATGCCCGGGTAGGTGGGGGACTCCACGAGGACGGGGGCGCCGGGCGGGGCGAGCGCCCGCAGCGCGGTGGTGATCGCGGTCTGGCCTCCCGCGGTGATCAGGACGTCGGCCGCGGTGACCGTGCCGCCGATTTCCCGGGCGAACCATTCGCGCAGTTCGGGGAGGCCGTCGGTGGGCGGCCGGCCCCAGGCGCCGGGTCGGCGCCCGGCCCGCGCGAGGGCGGCCGCGAGGGCTCGCTCGGGCTGGAGCGAGGGGTGCAGATAGCCGCCGTTGAACTCGATGACGCCCGCCGGAGGTGCGGCGAGGGTGACGAGGACGCCGGAGGCGTCGACGGAGCGGGGTACGAGCTCCGTCGCCGCGTCGGCGCTGAGCGTGACCTCCTGCCAGGAGGTGTCCCGGGGCGGCGGGGCATCGGTCCGCGGCCGGGCCTTGAAGGCCCCGGCGCCGGGGCGGGTCACGACCAGGCCCTCGGCCGCGAGCCGGGCGAGCGCGCGGGAGACCGTGACCGGTGAGACGCGGTAGCGCTCCACGAGTGCTCGACTCGACGGCAGCTTTCCACCCGGCGGATAGCGGTCGAGCACACGCTTCAACGAATCTGCCAGTTCAGCCACGCTGCTACGCTCTTGCATGACAGCACAGGATAGCGCTACTCCCCCTACCTCGATAGCGGTCAGCGGCGGCACCGTCCTCGCCGGGCTGGGCGTCGTCGCCTTCTCGCTCACCTTCCCGTCCACCGTCTGGGGCCTGGAGAGCTTCGGCCCGTGGTCGTTGGTCGCCGTGCGGAGCACCCTGGCCGCGCTCATCGCCGGGGGCTTCCTGCTGGCCCTGCGCGTCACCGTCCCCGAGCGGCGCCACTGGGCCGGGCTCGCCGTGGTGGCGGGCGGCGTGGTGGTCGGGTTCCCGCTGCTGACCACGCTGGCGCTGCAGACCTCCACCACCTCGCACGCGGCCGTGGTGGTGGGCCTGCTGCCCCTGACGACGGCCGCCTTCGCCGCGGTACGGACCGGGCGGCGGCCTTCCCGCACGTTCTGGGCGGCGGCGCTGGCGGGAGCGGCGGTGGTGATCGCGTTCACCGTGCAGCAGAGCGGCGGGGCGCTGTCGGCCGGCGATCTGTATCTGTTCGCGGCACTCCTGGTGTGCGCCGCCGGATACACCGAGGGCGGACGGCTGGCCCGGGTGATGCCGGGCTGGCAGGTGATCGGCTGGGCGCTGATCCTCTGCCTGCCGCTCGCCGTCGCCGGTTCCGCCGTGGCGCTCGCCCTGGAGCCGGTGCGGCTGACCGCGCACGGCGTGATCGGGCTGGTGTGGGTGGCGGCCGGGTCGACGTTCTTCGGCCTGTACGTCTGGTACCGGGGCATGGCGTCGATCGGGATCGCGAAGGCCAGCCAGCTCCAGTTGGCCCAACCGCTGCTCACGCTGTTCTGGTCGGTGTGCCTGCTGGGCGAGCGGCTGTCCCCGGCCGCGCCCGTGGCGGCCGGGGCGGTCCTCGTGTGCATCGCGGTCACCCAGCGGACGCGGTCCTAGGGCGTGTTTCGTCGTCCGCCCGGTGGCCGGACGGGACTTTCGAAACACACCCCAGGACGGCTCCCGAGGTGACAAGGGGCCCACCTGCGGACGTAAACTCCCCATACGGAACCACTCCGAGTCCGCATCCCACCCTGGAACACACCGGCGCGAGGAGGTCCCTCGATGCAAGCGAGCGTGGGCGACACATTGCTGGTGCACGGCAGGACCGTCGGCCATCACGACCGCACGGCCGAGGTTCTCGAAGTACTCGGACCGAACGGCACACCGCCGTACCGGGTGCGCTTCAACGACGACGGTCACGAGGCCCTGATGTCCCCGGGACCCGACAGCGTCGTACGGCACAAGGAACCGGGCTAGCCCGGACATCCCCTGGCCCTCCCCCTAGGGCGTACGGACCCGTGTCGGATAGTGATCGGCCACGACCCTGGCCATCGCCCCGATGCGGTCCGTCGTGACCTCCTTGGCCGAGAAGAAGACATGGCCGCGCACCTGGTCGTGGTCCTCGGCGAACGTGAGGTGCCGGGAGAGTTCCGCCGGGTCCTGCCAGGCGGCGGGCTGGGCGGGATCGCCGGCCTTGTACAGCGCCTCCCCCACGTAGAGGTCGACGCCGGTCCCGCGGACGACATCGTTCCACCAGGGCACCAGTGTGGTGTAGTCGGCGGCCGCGTGGCCCATGTGCCAGTAGAGCTGGGGCACGATGTAGTCGATCCAGCCCTCCTTGACCCAGTGCCGCGTGTCAGCGTGCAGGTCGTCGTAGGTCTGCACACCGGCCCGGGTGTCCGAGCCGCTCGGGTCGGTGCCGGCGTTGCGCCAGATCCCGAAGGGGCTGATGCCGAACCGCACGCCCTTGTCGAGCGCCGCGATCCGGTCCGCCATCCCGGAGACGAGGCGGTTGATGTTGTCGCGCCGCCAGGCGGCCCGGTCGGGGAAGCCCCCGCCGTACTCGGCGTAGGTGTCGTCGTCGGCGAAGGCCTGCCCCGCCACCGGATAGGGGTAGAAGTAGTCGTCGAAGTGCACCGCGTCGATGTCGTAGCGGCGTACGGCGTCGAGCATCGCGTCCTGCACGAAACGCCGCACCTCGGGAAGGCCCGGGTTGTAGTAGAGCTTCCCGCCGTACGGGAGCACCCAGTCGGGGTGCTCACGGGCGGGGTGGCCCTCGGAGAGCCGTGAGGGGTCGGTGTGGTTGGCGACCCGGTACGGGTTGAACCAGGCGTGCAGCTCCAGGCCCCGCCGGTGCGCCTCCTGCACGGCGGTGGCCAGCGGGTCCCAGCCGGGGTCCCGTCCCTGCACCCCGGTGAGCCACTGTGACCACGGCTCGTAGGGGGACGGCCACAGGGCGTCGGCGGCGGGCCGTACCTGGAGGATGACCACGTTCAGCCGGCGGCGCACCGCGGCGTCCAGGTGGGCCAGCAGTTCGGCGCGCTGGGTCTCGGCGGACAGACCCGGCTTGGACGGCCAGTCGCGGTTCGCCACCGTGGCCAGCCACATGCCGCGGAACTCGCGGGCCGCGTATCCGCGGCCCCCGTGCCCGCGGCCCCGCCGCCGGGGCCGGGGAGCGGCGCCGGCGTCCGCGGCGGCCAGCAGGGAGGCGGCCACCCCGGCCGCCCCCAGGAACAGGCCCCGCCTGCCGAGCCCGCCGCCACGGCCCGCGCCGTGGGCGCTGTCGCCGGTCGCGCTTCCGTCCGGTCCCCCGATTCTGCCGATATGCCGCATTCATCGCCCCTTACCGTGTGTATTGTCACCGTCGTCCCCGCAGAGCATGCCCGCCCCGGGCGGCCCTCCACCGGTCCGTACGGAGTAACGTCGTGGGGTCCAGGCGGGACGCCGGAATCACACGGGGACCTGCCGCAGGGGAAGAACAGCGAAAGGCACGATGTGACCGACATCGAACGCGTCGGAGTGGTGGGCTGCGGCCAGATGGGCGCGGGCATCGCGGAGGTGTGCGCCCGCAGCGGCCTCGAGGTCAAGGTGGCCGAAACCACCGGTGAGGCTCTGGAGATCGGCCGTACCCGGCTGTACAACTCGCTCTCCAAGGCCGCCGAGCGCGGCAAGATCACCGAGGAGGAGCGCGACGCGACGCTGGCCCGGCTCAGCTTCACCACCGACCTCGGCGAGTTCGCCGACCGCGATCTGGTGATCGAGGCCGTCGTGGAGAACGAGCAGGTCAAGACAGAGATCTTCCAGGTCCTCGACCAGGTCATGACCCGTCCGGACGCGATCCTCGCCTCGAACACCTCCTCCATCCCCCTGGTGAAGCTGGCGGTCGCCACCTCGCGCCCCGACCACGTCATCGGCATCCACTTCTTCAACCCGGCCCCGGTGCAGAGGCTCGTCGAGCTGATCCCGGCGCTCACCACCTCCGAGGGCACGATCAGCCGCGCCCAGGCCTTCGCAGAGAAGCTCCTCGGCAAGCACGCGATCCGTGCCCAGGACCGCTCCGGCTTCGTGGTGAACGCGCTGCTCGTGCCGTACCTGCTGTCCGCCGTCCGCATGTTCGAGTCGGGCATCGCGGGCCGCGAGGACATCGACAACGGTATGGAGATGGGCTGCGCCCACCCCATGGGTCCGCTGAAGCTGTCCGACCTGATCGGCCTGGACACGATCGTCTCGATCGCCAATTCCATGTACGAGGAGTACAAGGAGCCGCTGTACGCCGCTCCGCCGCTGCTCCAGCGGATGGTCGACGCGGGCCGTCTGGGCCGCAAGACCGGCTCCGGCTTCTACACGTACTCCTGAGCCCCTCGCCTCGTGCGGGCCGCCCGGTGACACAGGGCGACCGCTTTTCGCACGGGGTGTGCGGAGCGTGTTCGCATATGCCCTGCGCACACGCTCCCCCCGCTCCGGCGGGCGGAGTTGACTCGGTTCCGATCAGTCCAGGGACCGTTGGACCAACTCCCGAGGAGGAGCGGAAACCGTGACCACCGACCCCGATCACTTAGCGGCCGTCGAGGAGTTCGCAGAGCTGCGCCGCAGTCTCGATGTCGGCCTCGCCAGGATCGACGGGCAGTTGGCGCTGCTCGCCCAGCGCCACGGCCAGATCGACCGCGATCTGGCCGATCTGGCCATGCGTGTCGCGGCACTGGAGCACGCCAGGTGGCCGCTGCCCGCGGTGGCCGCGCTCACCGCGGTGGGCGCGCTGGCGTTGGCGCTGTGGCAGGCAGTCGGCGGCTGACCGGTGCCGGCCGGCAGAGAGGTCAGCCGAGCCGCAGATGGTGCAGCATCAGCAGCCCGGCCGCCATGTTGGCGGCCGGGACCTCGCCGCGGGCGATCATGTCGGGGACCAGCTTCAACGGTATCCACTCGCGGCGGGACGACTCGAAGTCGTCCTGCGGGTGGCCGATGTAGGTGGCCTCCTCCGCCCAGTACAGGTGGTGGCGGGCGTCGGTGAGGCCGTTCGACGGCTCGACGGTGAGGAGGTGCTGCAGCGGCCCCGGGCGCCAGCCCGTCTCCTCCTCCATCTCCCTGGCCGCGGCGGCCCGGACGTCCTCGCCGTCCTCGACGACGCCGGCGGCGAGTTCCCAGCCCCAGCTGTCGGTGATGAACCGGTGGCGCCAGAGCATCAGCACCTCGTTGGCCTCGTTGACCGCGGTCGCCACGGCGACGGGGCGGAGGCGGATGAGGAAGTGGTCGAGGTGGCGGCCGTCCGGGAGAGCGACGTCCGCGAGGTTGACCTTGAACCAGCGGTTTTCATACACGGTTTGTTCGTTTAGGTTCGTCCACTGCACGTTTCTGCCACCTTCCGACAAGTAGATGGCAATATCGCAGCAGGCGCGTGCGCTGAGCGGAACTCGCGACAGAACTCACAGGGGAACGCGCAGTGCCCCGTCGATGAGTTCGGCCGCCTCCTCCGCGTCGCTGCATCCGCTGGCCACCAGATGCTCCCGCACCGCCCGCAGCCGGTCCCTGAGCCGTTGCGACTCCATGCCTCTGGCGCGCTCCGCCATCTCCGCCGCGGTCTGTGCCGCCCGGTCCGCCTCGCCCTGCCGCAGCTCGATCTGGCTGAGCATGGCGAGCCGGTGCACCCGGCCTCGGTCGTGCGCCGGGGTCCGCACGGCGGCCGCGGCGTGCTCCCGCGCGGCCTCGAGATCACCCAGACTCATCAGGGCCTCGGCGACCTGGACGTTGACGAGGCCGGGCTGGACGTACCCGGTCTCGTCCGGCTCGTACCCCGGCCGGATGCGCTCCGCCTCCGCCTCCGCCCGCCGGATGCACCGCAGCGCGCCGGAGCCGTCTCCGAGGTGGGCGTACGACTTGGCCTGCATCGCGTACAGGTCCGCGGCGAGCGCCGGGGTGATCTGCCGCCCCGCGGTGCGCAACGCCGCCTCCGCGAAGGCGACGGCCTGCCGGTACTCCCCCATGAACAGCGACTGGTTGACGAGCAGGGCGATCACATAGGCACCGAGCCCCCGGTCGCCGCTGGCCTTGGCCAGCCGCAGCGCCTGGTGGAAGTAGCGCTGGGCGAGGCCGTGCGCGTCGGAGTCGTAGGCACAGATACCGGCCACGGCGACCAGACCGCCGGTGGCCCGGTGCAACTGGCGTCCCAGCGCGTCGCTGTAGCCGCCGCGCAGCAGCGGCGCCGTCTCGGAGTTGAGGAAGCCGACGATCCGGCTGCGGGTGGCGATACCGCCGGCCCTCCGGTACATCAGCTCGTAGTGCGCCCGGGCCGCGCGCAGCATGGTGATGTCGGACATGCTGACGCGGGTCTGGCCGTCGCGGGACACATCGGCGTCCTCCGGAGGGTTCTCCCACTCCCAGACCGGCATCACGGCGGGGGTGCCGGTGACCGCGGGCGCGGCGATTATGTGCGGCCGCTGCTGTTCGTCGGAGCGCCACAGGGCGGTGGCCCGCTCCACGAACCCGGACAGGGGTGAGCCGTGCGGGACGGCCGCCTCACCGGCCACGCCGAGACCGATGTCGTCGAGGGTGATGGGGCGGTGCAACCGGGCCCCGAGCACCTCGCAGATCAGGTCGGGGACCTGGCCGCGGGGGCGCTGGCCCTTCAACCACCGTGCCACTGCGGTGTGTTCGTATCTGAGTGCGAGACCGCGGCTCCGGCCCGCCTGGTTGACGTGGGCGGCGAGGCCCGCGTGGGAGATACCCGCCTCGTCGAGCAGGGCGTCGAGCAGGGTGTTGGGCTGCATGGGGCCCCTCCGGTGGCTCGGTGCGATCCAATGTAGTGGAGTCGCGTTCGCACGGGGTGTGAACGGAATGCCCGTATCCGTGCCCCGCGTGCTCTGTCGCCATGCCGCGCGCGCCGATTGACTGAACTCCTCTCACAGAGGAGCTGTCTCCAAGGAGGAACACCTCTCGCGGAGGCGGTCGGGCCGCCGGCTCCCCCTCGTACAGTGCGGCGGCCCGTACCGCGCCGTCCGTCCTGCCGATCTGCCCGACACTCCGTGGCAGGGCGGACGGCACCCGTTCCCGCATCCGGTCCACAACCAGCCGCTATCGATGGGAGGGTGCGGGCCCGGTCCGGCGCAGCCCCGGTTCCCCGGACTGCGCCGGAACCCTGGAGGAACGGTCGTTGCGCACGACCACCAGGGCCACATCGTCGGTGAGCCGTCCGCCGGTGTGGCGCAGGAGTGCCGAGTGGACCCGGTCGACGACGGCGGCCGGGGCCACCGGCACGACCTCCGCCAGAACCTCCTCCAGCCGGAAGAACCGGCCGGCGGCGTCCCGGGCGTCCTCGGCACCGTCGGTGTGCAGGAAGAGCGACTCGCCGGGCAGCAACCGGACGCACCGGTGCACGGGCAGGTCGTCCGGCAGCGGGAAGGCGCCGAGGGGCGGCAACGGGTCGCCCTGCACGAGGGGTTCGACTCCCCGGCCGAGCCGGAACGGGCGGGGGTGCCCGCAGTTGACGGCCAGCACGTCGCCGTTCCGGCGGATCTCCAGCAGCAGGACGGTGACGAACTCCTCCGCGGTCGTGTGGTGCTGGTCCCGGCTCCCGCCGGCCCGGTTCTCGTCCCGCGCCCGGTCGCGCAGATGCCGTCCGAGCGCCCGGTCCAGCCGCCGCAGCACCCCGCCGAGTTCGGGCTCGTCGTACGCGGCCTCCCGGAAGCTGCCCAGTACGGCGGCGACCGCCCCGAGGGCGGCGAGCCCGTGACCGCGTACGTCGCCGATCACGACCCGCACGCCGTGGGGCGTGGCGACCGCCTCGTACAGATCGCCGCCCACGGTGGCGCCCCGGGAGACGGAGAGCTGTCCGGCTGCCAGCGACAGTCCGTCGAGCCGGGGCGGCAGGGGGCGCAGCAGTACCTGCTGGGCGGCCTGGGCGACGGCTCTGACCTGCTTCAGCTCGCGGGCGAGGCCGTGCCGGACGCCGTAGACCAGTCCGGTGCCGACGGTGAGGAGGACGACGCCGGTGGCCAACCGGGTGGCGAGCCCTTCTTGCTGGGCCAGCGGACAGGCCAGTTTCCACAGGAGCGCGACACCGCCCCAGGCGGTCGGCAGCGCGAGGGGGGCCAGTCGGCGCGCCCGGGAGCACGCCGGTGCGATCCGGTCCCGCCCAGGTGCCCGGGAGGGAAGCAGAGACCTGGTACGGATCATGCGGACCGCCCCTTCTCCAGGCCGTCACGGCCGGGACGATTCTGTCGATCGTCCGGGGCATGGGGGGATTGCCCGCCGAAGATCTCACCCGAAAGAGCGAGGGGGGCACCCGGTGTTCCGGGCGCCCCCCTCAGGGTTCGTGCGCGGGGGTCAGGCGCCGCGCAGCACCGCGCCGGTCCGCTCGGCGGCGAGCGCCACCGCAGCGTCACGGGCGGCCGAGGCCTCCTCGACGGTCAGCGTGCGGTCGTCGGCGCGGAACCGCAGCGCGTACGCCAGCGACTTCCTTCCCTCGCCGATCTGCTCGCCGGTGAAGACGTCGAACAGCCGGATGGACTCCAGCAGTTCACCGGCGCCTTCGCGCAGCGACCGCTCGACGTCCGCGGCCGGCACCTGCCGGTCGACGACCAGGGCGACGTCCTGGGTCGCGACGGGGAACGTCGAGATGTGCGGCGCGCGGACGGCACCGGCGGAGGCCTGCTCGACGATGTCGAGGTTCAGCTCCATCGCGCTGGTCCGGGCGGGCAGGCCGAGCGCCTTGACGACGCGCGGGTGCAGCTCGCCGGCGTGACCGACGGTCCGCACCGTCACCTCGTCGCCGTCGGTGACCGACACGGCCAGCTCGGCGCACCGGCCCGGGTGCCAGGGGCCGTACTGGCCCTGACGCACGATCAGGTCGGCACCGGCCTCGCGAGCGACGGTCCGGGCGGCCTCGACCCCGTCGGCCCAGTCGGCCGGGCGGCCCTCGCCCCACCAGCCGGCCCGCTCGCGGGCTCCGGCGAGCACGACCGCGACGTGCCGCGGCTGCTCCGGCAGCGGCGCGTTGAGCCTCGCGATCTCCTCGTCGGTGGGACGCCGGTCGACGGGCAGGACCACCGCGGAGCCGGGCTCGTCACCGGGGTGGAAGACCAGCCCGGTCTCGAAGAGCGCCAGATCGTGGCTGCCGCGTCCGTCGTTGCGGCGGAGCGCGCCGAGCAGGCCCGGCAGCAGTGAGGTGCGCATGGCCGGCTCTTCGTCGGAGAGCGGGTTGACCAGCTTGACCACCTTGCGGTGCGGGTCGTCCGCGTCCAGGCCGAGCTGGTCGAAGACCTGCTCGGAGATGAACGGGTAGTTCAGCGCCTCGACGTACCCGGCGCCGGCCAGCGCCCGCCCGACGCGGCGGTGCAGCCGCTGGCGTGCGGTGAGTCCGCGGCCGGACGGCGGCTGCGGCAGCGTGGACGGCAGGTTCTCGTACCCCTCCAGCCGGATGACCTCTTCGGCGAGGTCGTTCGGGTGGGCGAGGTCGGGGCGCCAGGACGGCACGGTGACGGTCAGCTCGTCCTGTCCGTAGACGTCGCAGCCGACCTCCTGGAGGCGGCGCACGACGGTCTCGCGGCCGTAGGCGACGCCGGCGACCCGGTCGGGGTGGTCGGCGCGCATCAGGACCGTGCGGGGCGCGGAGGGCGCGAGGATCTCGGTGACACCGGCCTCGGCGGTACCGCCGGCGAGCAGCACCAGCAGGTCGACGGTGCGCTGCGCGGCGGCGGCCGCGGCCTGCGGGTCGACGCCCCGCTCGAAGCGCCGGGACGCCTCGGAGGACAGCTTGTGGCGGCGGGCCGTCCGGGCGATGGAGACCGCGTCGAAGTGCGCGGCCTCGATGACCACCTCGGTCGTGCCCCGCACCTCGCCCGTCTCGGGGTCGGTCACGGAGTCGGCGATCTCGGTGTTGGCACCGCCCATCACGCCCGCGAGGCCGATCGGCCCGCGCTCGTCCGTGATCACGAGGTCCTCGGCGTCGAGGACGCGCTTGACGCCGTCGAGGGTGGTGAACTTCTCCCCCTCCTCGGCGCGGCGCACGCCGATCGCGCCCTGGACGCGGGTGCGGTCGTAGGCGTGCAGGGGCTGGCCGAGCTCCAGCATCACGTAGTTGGTGATGTCGACGGCGAGCGAGATCGGCCGCATGCCCGCCTTCTGCAGACGGCGGCGCAGCCAGATCGGGGAGCGGGCCTCCGGGTCGATGCCGACGACCGTGCGCGCGGTGAAGCGGTCGCAGCCGATCGGGTCGGTGACCTTCACCGGGTAGCCGTAGGAGTTCGGCGCGGGCACGTCGAGAAGCGCCGGGTCGCGCAGCGGCAGACCGTAGGCGGTGGCCGCCTCGCGGGCGACGCCGCGCATCGACAGGCAGTAGCCCCGGTCCGGGGTGACGGCGATGTCGAGGACCTCGTCGAACAGCTCCAGCAGCTCGGCCGCGTCGATGCCGACCTCGATCTCGGGCGGCAGCACGATGATGCCGTGCGTGCCGTCGTCGCCCATGCCGAGCTCGTCGCCGGAGCAGATCATGCCGCGGGACATCCGGCCGTACGTCTTGCGCTCGGCGATCCGGAAGTCACCGGGCAGCACGGCGCCGGGCAGGGCCACGACGACCTTGTCGCCCACGGCGAAGTTCCGCGCGCCACAGATGATCTCCTGCGGCTCGCCGGTGCCGTTGGCCTGCGCGACGTCGACGGTGCAGAACCGGATGGGCTTCTTGAACTCGGTCAGCTCCTCGATGGTGAGGACCTGCCCGACGACCAGCGGGCCCGTGAGGCCGGCGCCGAGCCGCTCGACGGTCTCGACCTCGAGGCCTGCCGCGATGAGCTTGGTCTGTACGTCTCGGCCGGTCTCCGTCGCCGGCAGGTCGACGTACTCCCGCAGCCAGGAAAGCGGGACCCGCATCAGATCTCCATCCCGAACGGCCGGGTGAACCGGACGTCACCCTCGACCATGTCTCGCATGTCTTCCACGTTGTGGCGGAACATCAGCATCCGCTCGATGCCGAACCCGAAGGCGAATCCGCTGTACTTCTCCGGGTCCACGCCGCAGGCGGTCAGCACCTTCGGGTTGACCATGCCGCAGCCGCCGAGCTCGATCCAGCCCTCGCTGGAGCAGGTGCGGCAGGGGCGCTCCGGGTTGCCGACGGACTCGCCGCGGCAGACGTAGCAGACCATGTCCATCTCGGCGGACGGCTCGGTGAACGGGAAGAAGTTCGGCCGCAGCCGGGTCTTCATGCCCTCACCGCCGAAGAGCGCCTGGACCATGTGGTCGAGGGTGCCCTTGAGGTCGGCCATGGTCAGGCCCTCGTCGACGGCGAGCAGCTCGACCTGGTGGAAGACCGGCGTGTGGGTGGCGTCGAGCTCGTCGGTGCGGTACACACGGCCGGGGCAGATCACGTACACCGGGGGCTCGCGGTCCAGCATGGAGCGGACCTGGACGGGCGAGGTGTGCGTGCGCAGCACGACGCCGGAGTCGCTCCGGCCCTCCGCGTCACCGACGAAGAAGGTGTCCTGCTCGCCGCGGGCCGGGTGGTCGACGGCGATGTTCAGCGCGTCGAAGTTGAGCCACTCGGACTCGACCTCGGGGCCCTCGGCCACCTCGTAGCCCATGCCGACGAAGATGTCCTCGATGCGCTCCATGAGCGTGGTCAGCGGGTGACGGGCGCCGGCCGGGATGCGGTCGTAGGGCAGCGTGACGTCCACCGCCTCCTCGACCAGCACACGGGCGTCGCGCTCGGCCTCGAGCTCGGCCTGGCGGGCGGCCAGTGCCTTGTTCACGGCACCGCGGGCCTGGCCCACGCGCTTGCCGGCCTCGGCCTTGGCGTGCGGGGGCAGCGCGCCGATCTCCCGGTTGGCGAGGGCGAGCGGCGAGGTGGGGCCGGTCTGGGCGATCTTGGCCTCGTGGAGCGCGTCGAGATCGCCGGCGGCGGCGAAGGCGGCCAGCGCCTCGTCCCGCATGCGCTCGATCTCTTCCGGTTTCAGTGCCTCGACCTCAACTGGGTCGTACGACTTATTGGGTGCCGACATCTCTTCCGTACTTCCGATGGGCTGGCTGGGGACCCCGCTCGACGACCGAGGACGCAAAGGTGCCAAAGGACGAGTCTAACGGGGTGTGGGCATGCGAAGGAGCCGCGGATCAGCCCGTGGACCGCTCAGGCCAGATAGGCCGGCGCGCCCACGGGCAGGGTAAATCGGAATTCCGCGCCGCCGGCGGGGCCGCGGCCGACGGTGATCGTCCCGCCGTGCGCCTCGACGATGCCCTTGACGATGTACAGGCCCAGGCCCGTCCCGCCGCGCTTGCTCCCCCGCCAGAAGCGGGTGAAGACACGGCCCATCGACTCCTCGGGGATGCCGGGGCCTTCGTCGCTCACGGTGACGGCCGTTCCCTTCTCGTCGTCGGTGGCGGTGGTGGGTGCCACCTCGATGGTGACGGTTCCCTCACCGTGTCGCACCGCATTTTCGAGCAGGTTCCCGAGGACCTGGTCGATCTTGTCGGGGTCGGCCCACAGGTCGGGCAGCGGACGGCGTACGCGGACGAAGAAGCGGTCCGCGGACTGGCCGCGGGCGATGTGGGCCTGGATGTGGCGGCCGACGGCCGCTGCGAGGTCGACCGGCTGGCGGCGCACCTCCAGCCGTCCCGAGTCTATTCGGGAGATGTCGAGGAGCTCGGCGATGAGCCGGGTGACGCGCCCCGCGTCGGCGTCGACGGTCTCCAGCATCAGCCGCTTCTGGTCGTCGGTGAACCGCTCCCACTTGGCCAGCAGGGTCGCCGTGAAGCCCTTGACCGAGGTCAGCGGGGAGCGCAGCTCGTGCGCGACGGTGGCGATCAGTTCGGCGTGGCTGCGCTCGTTGCGCCGGCGGGCCTCGGTGCCGCGGAGGGTGACGACGACCTTCCGGACGGGCCCGAGGGGACGCTCGCGGACGTACCGGGCGGCGACGAGGACCTCACGGCCGCCGGGCAGCAGCAGATTGCGCTCCGGCTGGCCCACCCGGGTGGCGAGCCCGCCGTACGGCTCGGTCAGGGCCCACCAGCGGCGGCCTTTGAGGTCCTCCAGGGGCAGGGCCTGTTCCAGTGGGCGGCCGAGCGCCTCGCCGGGCGGTACCGCGGTGATGCGCGCCGCCGCGGCGTTGAAGCAGACGATCACGCCGTTCTCGTCGGCGACGACGAGTCCGTCGGGGAGGTCGTCGGGGTCGATGCCGCAGTCCCCCGAGGCTCCGGACACGCTCAGTAAAGGTCCCCGCGTCGCCGCGGGCCTGCTCGTCCCGACCGTCATCCCCGTATCCCACCCCTCGACACACCCCTGGGGGAGGGCCCCCGAGCCCGCCACCCTACTAGCTGGAGGTGACGGAGCGGCACCCTCCGGGAGCACGCTGCGCACGCGCGGACGCATAGAGACATACGGCCGCGGCGGTCGCGAGGTTCAGGCTCTCGGCCTTCCCGTGGATGGGGACGCGTACGACCGCGTCGGCGAGGGCGCGGGTCTCCTCGGGCAGGCCCCAGGCCTCGTTGCCGAAGATCCAGGCGGTGGGGCCGCCCATGGTGCCGGCGTCGAGCTCGGCGTCCAGGTCGTCGTCGCCCGCGCCGTCCGCGGCCAGGACGCGGACACCCGCGCCCTTGAGCCCGGCGACGGCCTGGTCGACGGGGACTCCGACCGCGACGGGCAGGTGGAAGAGCGAGCCGACGGAGGCGCGTACCGACTTGGGGTTGTACAGGTCGACGGAGGCGTCCGTGAGGACGACGGCGTCGGCGCCCGCCGCGTCGGCGCAGCGCAGGACGGTACCGGCGTTGCCGGGGTCGCGCACATGGGCGAGGACGGCGACCAGCCGGGGGCGGCCCGCCAGGATCTCCTCGAAAGGCGAGTCCAGGAACCGGCAGACGCCGACGAGCCCCTGCGGCGTGACGGTCTGCGAGACCTCGGCCAGAACGGCGTCGGAGGCGTGGTGGATCCGGGCGCCGGTGGCGCGGGCGGCCGCGACGATGTCGGCGTACCGCTCGGCGGCCTCGACGGTGGTGAACAGCTCGACCAGGGTCGGCTCCCCGCCGCCGCGGTGATCGACGGCCTCACGGACGGCCTGCGGCCCCTCGGCGATGAACCGGCGGTCCTTGCCCCGGAAGTTGCGCTTGGCGAGCCGCCGGGCGGCGACGACGCGCGGGGAACGCGGGGAGATCAGCTCGGGGGTGGCCATGGTGGTCGGCGGCTCTCTTCTCGTACGTGACGCGATGGGGGAACGCACCGGACCCGCAGGCGCAGGGCCTGCGGGTCCGGGCGGAAGAACTGCGGCCTGGGAGATCAGGCAGCGGCCTTCGGGGCGTTGACGTCGGCCGGGAGCGCCTTCTGGGCGACCTCGACGAGCGCGGCGAACGCGCCCGCGTCATTGACCGCGAGCTCGGCGAGGATCTTGCGGTCCACCTCGATGTTGGCGGCCTTCAGACCCTGGATGAGGCGGTTGTACGTCATGCCGTTGGCGCGGGCAGCGGCGTTGATGCGCTGGATCCACAGCTGACGGAAGTCGCCCTTGCGCTTCTTGCGGTCGTTGTAGTTGTAGACCAGGGAGTGGGTGACCTGCTCCTTGGCCTTGCGGTACAGGCGCGAACGCTGGCCGCGGTATCCGCTGGCCTGCTCGAGGATTGCCCGGCGCTTCTTGTGGGCGTTGACTGCCCGCTTGACGCGTGCCACTTGTTAACTCCTTGTAGCTGGGCCTCGTGTGGTGACGTGGCCCGAGAACGGCTTGGTTCCGGTGGTTCCGGCGGTGTCCCGGTCGGGCGGGACGGGCCGACTACCGGCCGAGAAGCTTCTTGACCTTGGCGGCGTCACCGGCGGAGACCTCGACGGTGCCGGCAAGGCGACGGGTCAGCGTCGACGCCTTGTGCTCCAGGTAGTGGCGGCGGTTCGCACGCTGGCGGAGCACCTTGCCGGAGCCGGTCACCCGGAAGCGCTTCTTGGCACCGCTGTGCGTCTTGTTCTTCGGCATGGCGCCGTTCTCTCCTCGTCAGTGGCGCTCCCGGCCGGCCGGGGCCGGCGCGCGGGAGCGTCAGATGTATCGGTGGGTCCTGGGCGGTTGCCCGGGAAGGGGCCTCGGAAGGCCTATTCGGCGGACTGCTCCGCCTGGGCGGGCTGACCCTGGCGCTCCGCCTTGCGGGCGGCCTGCGCCTCGCGGGCCTCGGCCATGGCCTCGGTCTTCTTCTTGTGCGGACCGAGAACCATGATCATGTTCCGGCCGTCCTGCTTGGGGTTCGACTCGATGAAGCCGAGCTCCTGGACGTCCTCCGCGAGACGCTGCAGCAGTCGGTAGCCGAGCTCCGGCCGGGACTGCTCGCGACCACGGAACATGATCGTGATCTTGACCTTGTCGCCCTGCTTGAGGAACCGAACGACGTGACCCTTCTTGGTGTCGTAGTCGTGCGGGTCGATCTTCGGCCGGAGCTTCATCTCCTTGATGACCGTGTGCGCCTGGTTCTTGCGCGCCTCACGGGCCTTCATGGCCGACTCGTACTTGAACTTGCCGTAGTCCATGAGCTTGCAGACGGGCGGACGGGCGTTCGCCGCCACCTCGACCAGGTCCAGGTCGTACTCCTGGGCAAGCTCAAGGGCCTTGGCAAGCGGAACAATCCCGACCTGCTCGCCGCTGGGACCGACAAGTCGCACTTCGGGAACGCGAATCCGGTCGTTGATGCGGGGCTCGGCGCTGATGGATCCTCCTCGGTAGCACCACGCGACCGCCTGGCGGACGGACGCGCAACGTCTGTTTTGTGAGACCAACCGCGCCGGCGCATGAAAAATGCCCCGGACGGACACAGGCGGGGCTCCTCGCAATACCGGAGCACCGCCGTGGTCACACCACGGGGCGCACATCGGGCGGCTCCATCGTCCGTACGGAACGATGGGCGCCGCCTGACCGGTGACCCGCTGTCCCGGAGGACGGCAAGGTGGGAGATCGGAGCCTCCACTTGTGGGTCGGCACGCATGGCCGACCGGTCGAGCACCAGCTTACCAAATATCCCGAGGGGCGCCTGCCGGGCGTATGAGGTCGCCGTCATGCCCACGTCGATCTGGCTCTGGTCCGCCGGGGACGTCACCCCCCGGGACGTCCCCTCCGAGGAGGAGCGGCGGCGGGCGGCCGGCATGTGGGAGGTCAGGGCGGCGCGCTTCACGGCCGCGCGGGTGGCCGTGCGCACGGTGCTCGCGGAGCTGCTCGGGGTGCCGGGCGGCGAGATCGTGCTCGGCAACCGTCCGTGCCCCGGCTGCGCCGAGCCCGGTCACGGGCCGCCGCGCGCCGTGTGGCCCGAGACGTCCCTGGGGATCAGCATGAGCCGTTCGGCGGAGTACGGGGCCCTGGCGGTGAGCACGGAGGAGCGGGTCGGAGTGGACATCGAGGCCCACCGGCCGGTCGATCTGCCGAGCATCGGCCGCACCGCCCTCGCCCCGGGCGAGGCGGCCTGGCTCGAGGGGCTCGCCGGCCCGGCTGAGCGGCTGCGGGGCTTCTACCGCTGCTGGACCCGCAAGGAAGCGGTCCTCCAGGCCGTGGGTGTGGGCGTGGGCGTGCGTGCCGACCTGCGGCGGTGGGACACCGCGCCCGGGGCCGAGCGGGGCGTCGTGCCGGACCGGACGGCGCGCCCGCCGCGCCGGTGGGCCGTGGAGAACCCGCCGTCGCCGCCCGGCACGACCGTGGCGGTGAGCCTCCCGGCGGCTCCGGCCTCCCGGGACGGGGCCGTACGCCTCATGGCCCTCCCGCCGGCGACGGACGGCGCGCCGGCCCCCGCCGCGGGGCAGACCGGAAGGGTTCAGAACTCCGGCCAGGCGGCCGGGTCGATCCCGTGACGGCAGAGGAAGGCGTAGGTGAGGCGCTCGAGACCGAAGCCGACGCAGGCGGAGTGCGCGGGGCCGCCGGCCGGCAGGCGCATGCCGAAGGCCTCGCCGAAGTTCGAGCCGTGGATGTTGAAGGAGCCGGCGGCGACCGTACGGCCCTCCGCCACGGGCAGACGCAGTTCGTACTTCATCTCCAGGACGCGCTGGACCATGGCGCGCTCGGCGGTGGCCTCGTTGCTGAAGAAGGGGTCGTTCGCGACCTCGACGTGGCCGGCCAGGCGCAGCTCGTCCACCAGGGCGCAGACGGCCTCCATGAACTTCTGCCGCTGCTCGACGACCGCCTCGCGGGTGCCGAGGAAGACGATCTCCCGGATGGTGAAGTCCCACAGGCGTTCCAGCGAGTGGTGGTAGCGGGACTCGAAGCGGAATGACTTCCCCCGCGAAGTGACGACCGCTCCGGTGCCGGGAATTTCCCCTCCGGCGAACTGCTGGTAGGTGTGGTAGCACATGGTCGGCGGCAGGCAGTAACCCGTGTGCCGGCTGTAGCTGTCGATAAATTCTTCGTGCCGCTCCGCCGCTTCGAGGCCGGATGTGAATTCGTGATAGGCGTCGACGTCCGAATGGAACCGGCTGGCCGTCATCAGGAACTGCGGGAAAGAATTCAGATATCCTGCTTTCCGCAGCACGTCCGTCGACACGAGCGTCGGATAGCGGTACGAGGCGGCGCCGAATTGCTCCACCGCCACCCGGCGGAGCCGGTCGTCGAGGCGGGTCAGCAGATCGGTGAACAATTCCCCCGTGGCGAAGGCGCCCTCACCCATGCGCGTCACGATCCCCGAGCTTTCCAGCTCGGAGAATTCAACGGCGCTGCCCCTCGGTTCCTCGACCGAGCGCCAGACGACGGAGGCGGCGGGCAGCCCCGCCTGGGGCAGCACGTCACGCCGGACGACCACGCCCAACTTCCGCTCCAGCTCCGCCGCGTCGACCTCCCGGACCGTTGTGACGGAGACCGCGACAACGGCGCCGTCGGGTGACACGACGATGTCGAAATCCTGAATCTCGGACGACACGTAATAGATACGCTTGGCGAGTTCGTCGGCCAGTTCCGCGGGCACTTCCGGAGAAAGTGGAATCGCATACCGCCCCATTACAAGCTCCTCGAACGCGACCAGCCGGAATGACCTGCGCGACTATACATGCCAACTATGCCTCCGGCCAGAGCAGTTCAGCCGGGGCAGGGCGCCGGCGGGCCCCTCCACGGAAGGACGAACCTTTCCGCAATATGGCGCTATGACCCTTTTGGAGCCGTGATGCGGATCACGGGGTTGACAAGGTTCTCCCTTGCCCGGCCCCACCCCGGCTGATAGCTTCCTGTCACAGACCACTTTTTTGCCGCCGGAGCGGTGCATTCACGGGGAACGTGGCTACGGGGGATTAATGCCTGACTTTCAGGGGAGAGTCATGACCACTTGGCCGGAGCTGGTCGAAAAACATGCCCGGCTCGCCCCCGACGCGACTGCCGTCGTCGACGGTGCCGAACAAATGTCGTACCGGGAATTGATGACCGCGGCACGGGGACTCGCGAACCGATTGCGGGAACTCGGCGCGGGCGCGGGAAATCCGGTGGCCGTCGCGGTGGGGTACGGAGCGCCGCTTCCGGCGGCGGTGCTCGGGGTGTACGCCGCGGGCGGCACGGTCCTCCTCCTGGACACCGCCCTGCCGCCGCCGCAGCTGGCGGCACGGCTGACCCGTGCCGCCGTGCGGGTCCTCGTCACCGACAAGGACACCTCCCCCCTGCTGGCCGAGGCGGCCGCCGGGCTGGGTGACGGCGCGCCGGCCCTGCTGGAATGGGCTCCGGGCGCGGACACCGAGCCCTGGCAGCCCGTGTCCGGGGCCGGATTCCCCCGGCCTCTCCCCCGCGCCCCCGCCTACCTCGTGTTCACCTCCGGGTCGACGGGCACGCCGAACGCGGTCGTGGTGCCGCACGGCGCGTTCGCCGCGATGACCACCGCGCACGGTGAGGTGATCTTCGACGACGCCGCGGCGGGATGCCGTCTCTTCTCCCTGAACAACCCCGCGTCGGCGGACGCGGTCTACGCCGATCTTGCCGCCCTCGCCCACGGCCGGACCCTGGTGGTCGCCGACCCGCGGACCAGGAGGAACCCCGAGGCGCTGGCCGACTGGATCGCCACGACCGGCGTCGAGGTCCTGGACGCCACCCCCACCCAGATCACCGCGCTGGTGACGGCCGGCCGCGCCTCGGCACTGGAGCGGCTGAGGGTGCTGATCCTGGGCGGTGAGGCCGTGCCGGCCGCCCTGTGGACCCGGCTGCGCGAGCTGCGGGGCACCCGTGTGCTCAATCTGTACGGTCCCACCGAGACCACGGTGGACGTCACCTGGGCGGAACTGTCGGCCTCCGGGAGCGAGCCGGTCATCGGGCGTCCGCTGCCGGGCAACACGGTGCGGGTCCTCGGCCCGGACCTGCGCGAGGTGCCGGCCGGCACCACCGGTCAGATCGCCGTCTCGGGGCCGCAGCTGGCCGACGGCTACCTCGGCAACGAGGCGCTCACGAACGAACGTTTCGTCACTGTGGACGGAGAGCGGGTCCACCTCACCGGCGACAGCGGTCTCGTCGGTCCGGACGGCGCCATCCGCTGCCTCGGACGCCTCGACGACCAGGTGCAGATCGACGGCTTCCGGGTGGAGCTCGGGGAAGTGGAGGCCGCCGTCGGCCGCGCCCCGCACGTGAGCCAGTGCTGCGCCTTCGCCGTCACGGAGGCCGACGGAACGACCACGCTGCACGCCGCCGTGGTCCTGGACCCGGCCGCCGGGACCGTCGACGTGGCGGCCACCGTCACGCCCTGGCTGGAGCGCACACTGGCCCCGCACATGCGGCCGCGGCTGCATGTGCGGGCGGGCCTGCCGCTCGCGGCGACCGGCAAGGCGGACGCCCGCGCGGTGCGGGACGAGATCCTCGCCGACCGCGAGCGGACCGAGCGGGACCGGGCCGGACACCGCGACGCCGCGGCCGGCCCGGCCGGGGAGGCGGAGACGGTCCAGGACGCGGTGGCCCGCTTCTGGCGCGAGCTGCTCGGAGTGGACTCGGTGGCGCCCGACGACGACTTCTTCGCGATCGGCGGGAACTCCCTCCGGGCCGTCAAGTTCGTGCTGCGCGTGCGCCGCGAGCTCAAGGCCGAGCTGCCGATGACGCAGTTCTTCGGCGGCTCCACCCTGCGCCTGTGCAGCGAGCGCATCGAGGCCCTCCGGGAAGCCCCGGGTTCCGATGGCTGAGCTCGACCGGGTCGTCAGCGCCTGGGAGGGTGTGCGGCCGGGAGCGGGCGGACGCGTTCCGGCCGCCGTCGGCGGGGACTTCGCGCCGGCGACCCTGCTGGACGCCTACCGGCTGGGGCTCTTCTGCCAGCCCACCGGGGACGAGGCGCAGATCTGGCTGAACCGGGAGATCTACGGACCGGATGTGGCGGGCGGGGCGATTCCCCTCCTGCCCACACCGGCCGGCAGCGATCCGTACGGCCTGCTGTGGTGGGCGCCGGCGCTGCGTGCGCTGATCCCGGTCGACGACTTCCGGCTGGGCCGCCGCGGGGCCAGGCACCACCGGCGGAACCCCGAGGTCACGAGCCGGGTCGACACCGCCTTCGCGGAGGTGGTCGAGCGGTGCCGCAAGGACCGGGAACCGGTCTGGCTGACCGATCCCCTGGTGGGCTCGCTGACCGGGCTGCACCGGGCCGGGGCGGTGCGCAGCCTGGAGATCCTGCGGGCCGGTGAACTCGTCGCCGGGCTTTTCGGGTACGCCTTCCCGAGGGTTTTCGTCGTGGATTCCGCTTTTCAGGCCGAGGAGCACGGGCTCAAGGCGCTCTATCTTGATCTCGCGCTGCGCGCCCGGGCCGCCGGTATGGAGTTCATCGACCTCCAGGTCGACGCCGAACACAAACGCAGACTCGGTGCGACGCTGTTCGAGCGGAATTTCTATCAGGGGCTGCTGGAGGACGCACGGGGCACTCTGGCAACCGAGCCGCGCACCCTCTCGCAGAACCTCGACGAATACCTCGCTACCGAGGCAGGTGCGAGATGACGAGCCGCACCACGGATTCCCTTTCGTCGGCCAGGAAGAAATGCCCTCCCGGAAACAGCCGGACCGCCGCTTCGCCATTCGTCACATCTCCCCAGGAATACACCGAATCGAGCCGCACGCTGCGATCAGCGGTTCCGGTGAGCGCGCTGACCGGGCAATTCACCGACGTCGCCTCGCGGGGTCCGTACGTCTCGGCGACGCGAAAGTCGGAGCGCAGTCCGGGGAGAATGATTTCACGCAGGTCATGGATTTCAAGAACCGCTTCGTCCATTCCGCCGAAGGCGAGCACGGCTTCCCAGAATTCATCGTCGCCCCGGGTCCAGACCGTACCGCCGCGAACGGCGTGCGGCGCCGCGCTGCCGGATACGAAGAGATGAGCGGGTTCCCGGCCGACGGCTTCCGTACGCAACGCGACCTCGTAGGCGACGAGGGCTCCGAGGCTGTGCCCGAACAGCACGAAGGGCAGGTCGGGGCGGTCGCCCAGGGCCTCCACCACGGCGTCGGCGAGTTCGTCCGCATCGCGGGCGGGTTCTTCGGTGATGCGCTCGATACCGCCGGGATAACGCGCCACGACCAGCTCGACATCATCCGGTATCAGCTCGCGCCAAGGGCGGTAAAAGGAGGTGCTTCCCCCCGCGTGCGGAAAACAGACCAGGCGCACTCGGGGCTCGGCCGGGCCGTGGATGACGCACAGTCGGCGATCCGAGTCGATCGCACCCGTAGGTCCCATTTGCGCTCCCTCTCATTCCAGGACACCCGGGCGGGCCAACCCCGCCCCGCCTCTGACGGGGTCCATACAACCATGCGCCCCGATTTATGTGCCACCTCCCACTTGCGCGATTCTTGAAGGGTCATTCCCGTGCGGGCAGCACCAGACCATCCCGTTGTCGTTCCCCTGTCGCCCACCCACAGTGACACCGGAACCGCATTTCCCGTCGTACTGTGTCCGCATGCGGTGAGCGGCAGCGCGTCCGTGTACGGGCTTCTCGCGGCGAAATTGAAGAACGAATTCTCCGTCGTTGCGTTCCAGTCCGCCGGATTGACGGAAGGCGGGGCTCCGCACACCTCCGTCGAGGAAATGGCGGAAGAGTACATCGCCGGCATGAAAAGCGAGTCGCTGCCCGAGTCGATCGGGCTGCTCGGATGGTCGATGGGCGGGGTCGTCGCCTATGAGATGGCCCGTCGGCTGGTCTCCGCCGGGCACCGTGTGCGGCTCGTCATGGTGGACAGTGAATTCCCCGAACCCTTCTCCGCGGAACCGGCGGAGAGCGAGTTCCTGGAGTGGTTCGCCGAGGACACGCTCGGGTCGCTCGGTCTGGGGCTCGGCGCCTGGCCGTCGGACCTGTCGGTGGACGGGGCCCTCACGCTGCTCCTCCAGCGGCTGGGGTTCGCCGAGGGCACACCCGCGGAAGGCCTCCTGGACGACTTCCGCCGCCGGTTCCGGATCTTCCGGCGGAACCTGCTCGCCGCGACCGGCTACCGGCCGCGCCCGCTGGAGGCGGATGTACTGCTGATCCGGGCGGCCGACGACGATCTGCCCCTGGCCGGCTGGCGGCAGGTGGTGCGCGGCACCCTGACCGACCGGGCCGTCCCCGGCGACCACTACGGGGTGATGGGCGCGGGCGCGGTCGCCACCGTGGCCGGGCTGGCCAGGGCGCACCTCACCGCGCCGGCCGGGGCGGTCGGGGCGGCGGGAGCTGTCGGGGCGGTCGGGGCGGTCGGGGCGGTCGGGGCGACGGTGGCAGAGGGGGCGGCCAACGCGGCGGGGGCGGCCGCACCGCGGACAGCGGCCACCCCGCGGACAACGGCCGCACCGCGGACAGCGGCCACCCCGCGGACAACGGCCGCACCGCGGACAGCGGCCACCCCGCGGACAACGGCCGCACCGGGGACGGCGGTCCCGGCCGCTCACGGCTGCCCCGTCCACGCGACCCACCGGCCCGCGGCCGGGGCGCCCGGCACGGCCCGGGCGGAGAGCCCCGGCCCCACCCCCCGCCCCACCGACCGCGCCGCGAACGCCGCCGCCGACGCGGCCTTCCTGGAGCTGCAGACCCCCGTCGGGCTGCGCGATCCGTACCCCTGCTACGACCGGCTGCGCTCCACCGCCGCGGTGCACCGCAGCTCGTACGGGCCGGTCCTCGTCACCGGGTACACCGCGGCCGGGCAGGCACTGCGCTCCGCCGACCTCGCCGTCGAGGACGCCGCCTGGATGGATGTGCACGACCCGCAGTGGCGGTCCAGCCCCACCAGCGTGGTGATGGGCGAGTCGTTGCTGCACCGCAACCCGCCGGACCACACCCGGCTGCGCCGCCTGGTCAACGGGGCGTTCGTGCAGCGGCGGGTCCAGGCGCTCAGCGGCCGGATCGAGGACCTGGTGGCCGAGCGGCTCGACGCGCTGGCGGAGCAGGGCGCGGGCGGTGCGGTCGTCGATCTGCACGAGGTGCTGGCGCACCCGCTGCCGGTGGCGGTCATCGGGGAGATGCTCGGGGTCCCGGCCGCCGACCGGGACTGGCTGCGCCGGTCCACGGCGGCCGTCTCCGTCGTGTTCGACATCTTCACCTCCGACGACGACTACGCCCGCTCGGACGACGCGATCCGTACGCTCACGCCGTACTTCGAGGAGCTGATCGACGAGCGCCGCGCCGCGCCCAGGAACGACATGATCTCCGCGTTGCTCGCCTCCCACGACGGCGCGGGCACACTGGCGCGGGACGAACTGCTGCAGATCGTCCTGCTGTTGTTCATCGCGGGCTTCGAGACCACGGTCAATCTGCTGACCAACGGCGTGGCCGAGCTGTTGCGCCACCCGGACCAGTTGGCGCTGCTGCGCTCCGACCCGGGTCTCACGGGCGCCGCGGTCGAGGAGACGCTGCGGTTCCAGTCGCCCGTGCAGGCCACCGTCCGGCACGCCGTCCGGGACACCGAGATCGGCGGGGTGCCGGTCCCGGCCGCCGCGCCGGTGGTGGTGTTCATGGGAGCGGCCAACCGGGATCCGGCGCACTTCGAGGCACCCGACCGGTTCCGGATCGACCGGGTGGGCCCGAAGAACATGACGTTCGGCGGCGGCATCCACTACTGCCTCGGCGCCTCACTGGCGCGTCTGGAGGCGGCGATCGTCTTCCGTGCGCTGCCGGCCCGCTTTCCCCGCCTGGCCCTGGCCGGTGACCCCGGCCTCCGGCCGATCTTCAACCTCCGCGGCTATTCGACCCTGCCCGTCACGATCGGCTGACCGGCCGGAAGGACGCATCCGACACATGCGCAAGAAATCCGTACTCTCGTCGACCGGGTTCTACCGGCTGTGGGCGGCCGAGTCGATCTCGCTGACCGGTGCTCAGATCACCACGTTCGCACTGCCGCTGGTGGCGGCGATCAACCTCAACGCCTCGCCGTGGGAGATGAGTCTCCTCGTGGCCGCCGCGGGGCTGTCCAGCCTGACGGTCGGTCTGTCCGTCGGTGTGTTCGCGGACAAGTACGAGCGCACCGGGCTCATGCACATCGCCAACATGGCCCGGCTGGCGGTGCTGCTCACGGTGCCGCTGCTCTACTGGGCGGACGCGCTGAGCGTCTGGGTCCTGGCGCTGGTGACGTATGTGATCAGCGCGCTGACCCTGCTCTTCGACAGCGCGATGACGCCGTACATCCCCCGGCTGGTCGGCCGGGACAAGGTGGGACCCGCCAACTCGTGGCTGGAGGCGAGCGAGGCGGTCGGTGACGTCGGCGGTCCCGGGCTGGCCGGTGTGCTCGTCCAGACCCTGGGCGCCCCGGTGGCCGTGCTGATCGACGCGTGCAGCTATGTCGTCAGCAGCGCCGCGCTGCTGGGCCTGCCCAAGGCGCACCCGAGGGACAACGAGGGCGCGGACAGCGCCGACGAGACGCACATGGCCGCCATCCGCAGCGGACTGCGGCTGCTGCGGCGGGACCGCTACCAGTGGCCGATCGCCGTCACCTCGGTGTTCTTCAACTTCTTCTGTTCGATGTTCATGGCCACATACATGCTGTACGCGCTCCGGGTGGTGGGGCTCAGCCCGGCGCTGCTCGGTGTGATGACCATGCTGGGCGGGGCCGCGGGTCTGGCGGCCGCCGTGGTGAACCAGCGGATCATCGCCCGGTTCGGCATCGGACCGACGCTGATCATGGGGTACGCGCTGCCGGGCATCACCGCCCTGCCGGTCGGCTTCGTCCACCACTTCGACCTGCCGGTGACGCTGACGCTGATCGGTGTCTCGCAGTTCTCGTGGGTCTTCGGCATCGTCGTGATGCACATCTGCGTCGCCACCATGCGACAGACGATGATCCCCGAGCACCTGCAGGGCCGGATCATCTCGTCGGCCCGGTTCATGGGCTGGGGTGTCGAGCCGCTCGGCGCGCTGGCCGGCGGTGCGCTGGCCACGACCGCGCTGTTCGGCCTGCCGGGGACCATCTTCGCCTCGACCGTCGGGTTGCTGCTGGCGGCCCTGTGGCCGCTGTTCTCGCCGGTGCGCGGGCTGCGCACGGTGGACGACGAGACGCCCGCGGACGCCGGGGGCGCCACGCCGACGGACACGGAGGACGAGAAGCCGGCGGCGCCCGCGGGCGCCTGACGCGCGCCCGGGCCGGACCCGGGCATGCGGGAGGCCCGCACCCCACCACGGGGTGCGGGCCTCCTGTGCCGCGTACCGCCGGCGCGGTCCTAGGGCGCGGGTGTTCCCCCGGCGAGGCCGAAGAAGTCGTCCGCGGTGATCGCGAGCCCGAGGCGGTCCGCCTCGTGGTGGATGAACCGGGCCAGGGCCAGGTCCAGGACGCCGAGGCCGAACGGCGAGAAGACGCGCGGGCGCTCCGGGTCCGGCTGGATGCGGCCCTCGATGAGGTCGGAGATGGTCCCGGCGACGAAGTCCCGGTCGCCGGTGGCCTGTTCGGCCAGGTGCGGTGAGGTGTTGGCCTTCATGCAGTGCTCGACGTCGTCCAGGACGTTCTGGGCGGCGAGGACGACGGGGACGCCCAGGTCCCGCAGGGAGACGTTGAGGACGGTCTGGCCGGCCGTGAACAGACCGGGATCGGTCAGCCAGGGCGTGGCGGCGGTGGTGGCGAGCGCGACGAGCCCCGAGCCGCGGATCGCGTCCTCGGCCGAGGCGGTCACGGCCTCGGCCTCCACGCCGAGGGCGGTGAGCTCGTCGCGGAACGCCTCCGCGCGGGCCGGGACCATGTCGTGGACGCGGTAGCGCCCCGGCTTCCAGCCGGTCTGCCGCAGGTACTCCACGATCTGCCGGGCGATCGGTCCGGCGCCGATGACGGCCACCGCGTCGGGGGTCTTGTCGGGGTGCAGCAGGTGGGCGGCGAGGGCGGCCGACGCGGCCGTCCGGTTGGCGCTGATCGCGGAGCCCTCGATACAGGCGAACGGAAAGCCCGTCTTCATGTCGTTGAGGATCACGACGGCGGACGCGCGGGGCAGTCCGGTGTTCTTGTGGTTGCCGGGGAAGCTGGCGATCCACTTGATCCCGGCGACTTCGTCCTCGTCCTCGATGCGGGCCGGCAGGGCGATGATGCGGGCGTCGGGCCGCTCGGGGAAGCGCAGGAAGTAGCTGTCGGGGTTGGTGGTCCGGCCGTGGCCGTGCTGCCGGTACGTCTCCGAGACGAGGTCCATGACGTCCTGGTGGCGTCCGTTCAGCACCCGCGCCACCGCGGTGGCGCCGATCAGCTGGAACTCAGGTGCCTTCAAGTGTTCACTCCATCCATGGAACGGGGTCGTGCGCGGCGGGGGCCGCCGCGGTGCGGTGCTCGGGCCGCCGGGCCTCCAGGACTTCCCGGAGGGGGCCGCACAGCGGCGGGCCCGGGAGGCCCGGGGCCGGCAGGCCGGGGCCCCCGGGCTCCGGGCCGGCGGGTTCGGGGCCGGCGGGTTCGGGGCCGGCGAGGTCGGGGCCGGCGAGGTCGGGGAAGTTGCCGGCCAGCCATTGCGGGTCGTACACCGTGTCCAGGTACTTGTCGCCGAGGTCCGCGGAGACGCCCACCACGACGCTGGTCTCCTGGAAGGTGTCGGCGTCCTGGGTGATGGCGTGCAGGACGTGGCCGGTCGAGCAGCCGACGAGCAGCCCGCGCTCGGACAGGACCTGGTGGCAGCGGCGGACCGCGTCCCGCTCGGCGATGTGCACGATGCGGTGGACGCGGGTGGCGTCCGCGATCTCCGGGGGCCGGCTGGTGCCGACGCCCGGGAGGGTGCGGCGGCCGGGCCGGCCGGTGCCGAAGGTGACCGAGCCCTCCGGTTCGACGGCGACGAGTTCGGTCTTGGGCGACCGCTCGGCGAACCTCCGGGCGATGCCCATCATGGTTCCGGTGGTGCCGGTGCCGACGTACAGATGGGTCACGTCGGGCACGGACCGCAGGATGTCGTCCGCCGTCCACTCGGCGTGCGCGGCCACGTTGGCCTGGTTGGCGTACTGGTTGAGCCAGACGCGGTCCCCGTCGGCGCCGACGAGCCTGCGCACCAGGTCGAGCCTGGTGCGCAGGTAGCCGCCCTGGGAGTCCTTGGCGGTGACGGTCTCGATCCGCCCGCCGTACGCCCGGATCGCCTTGACGTTCGCGGGCGAGGCGTTGGGGTCCATGACGCAGATGAACCCGTAGCCGCGCATCCGGCAGATCAGGGCGAGGGCGACGCCGAGATTGCCCGAGGAGGATTCGACGATCGTCGACCGTCCGGGGAAGAGCCGCCCCTCCCGCTCCAGCAGATCCACCATGAACAGGGCCGACTTCAGCTTGATCGAGCCGGTGATGTTGAAGCCTTCCAGCTTCAGCAGGGTCCGCCGGGCCGTTGTGAAGCCGGTGAGGTCGAAGAAGACGTCGGGGAAGTGGAGGTCGAGGGGGTTGGCAGTGATCACGTGGCGGCCTCCGGGGGCCTGGCGAGCGCGCCGAGGGGAGTGTCGGGGGCCTCGGTGACCGTGTCGATGAGGAAGGCCAGGTCCCCGACGATCCGTTCGACCGTCCGCTGCTCCAGCAGGGCGGTGGTGCAGTCCAGTTCCAGACGCAGGCCGTCCGGGGCCTCCAGGACGCTCAGGGTGAGGTCCAGCCGGCAGGTGAGGCAGGGCAGCTCGGGCAGGGCGGCGCGCGGGTCGCCCGCCACCCCGGTGAAGCCGCCGTCCGCCCAGGGGCCCGGGGCCGCGGGATCGGCCGTGACCATGTTGAAGAAGCCGTCGACGAGGGGGTCCTCGCTGACGTTGCGCCGGGCCGAGGCCCGCTCCACGATCGCGTCGTAAGGGTACTGGCTGTGGTCGAGACCGGCGAGGATGCCGTCGCGCACGGACTTGGCGAAGGCGGTGAAGGGCAGGGCCGGTTCGGGGAAGCTGCGCACCGGGACCGTGTTGACGAAGAGCCCCACCTCGTCGTCGAGGCCGGCGTCGGCCCGTACGTCGACGGGGAAGCCGATCACGACCTCGCCCTGGCCGGTGAACCGGTGCACGGCCAGGTGGTACACGGCCTGCAGGAACATGGCGGTCGTCAGCCCCTGCGACCGGCAGAAGGCGCGCAGGGCGGCCGTCCGCGCCGCCCCGAACTCCACGTAGGCGCGGCGGGAGTCGGTTCCGAACAGCTCCGGGTGGAGCTGGGCGGGAGCGAGGTCCACGCGCGCGTCGGAGGCGAAGACACCGTCCCAGTACTCGCCCGCACGGCGCAGGTCCGGTCCGTCCAGCCGGCTCTGCCGGACGGCGAAGTCCTTGTAGCCGGGGCCGAGGGCTTCGAGGGGCTCGCCGCGGTGGGCGCGGACGAAGTCGCGGGCGAAGACGGGCCGGGACGCGGCGTCGAAGACCAGGTGGTGCTTGTCGGTGAGGAGGTAGTGCAGGTCGGCGCGGACTTCCACGAGGCGGGCCCGCAGCAGCGGCGGGCGTTCCAGGTCGAAGGGGCGGACGAAGTCCCCGGTGTCCCCGTTCTCCTCGGGACGGAACGCGGGGTCGCGCACGTGCTCCAGCCGCAGGCGCACCTCCTCGTGGACGGTGGCCGCGGGCTCCTCGCCGTCCAGGTCGAAGCTCGTGCGGAAGCCTTCGTGCCGACGGATCAGGGCGTTGAGGGCGCCCTCGATGTGCGCGGGGTCCACCGGCCCGTCCAGCCGCACCACGTCCAGGATCTGGTAGGTGACGGACTCGGGGTAGAGCAGCTGGGTGTAGTAGAGCCGCTGCTGCCCGTGGGAGAGCGGGTACGAGGCGGCGGGCGGGGCGGGCGGGATGCGGGAGACGGCCCCGCGCGCCGTTCCCGCCCCGGCCTCGGTCACCATCCGCAGCAGGTCCTGCTTGTGCTCCCGTACGAGGGCGAGCAGGGCGTCGTCCACGCTGCCCCGGGGGGCGTCCAGTACGAGCCGGCCGTTGTCGGCCCGCAGCTGGACGCCCGCGGAGCGCAGCCGCGACATCAGCCGGGCGAGATCCACGTTCGAGGTGCCCCTCATCAGATGTAGAACTCCTCGTGGTCGCCCTCCGCGGCGGCGGTGGCGCCACCGGTCTCGAGCCACCTCAGGTTGTCGATGTGCTCGGCCAGACCGCGGGCGGTCGGCGTCGGGAAGAAGTCCATCAGCCGGACCTCGACACCGAACGCCTCACGCACCTCGGCCATGAGGGCCACGGCCTTGAGGGAGTGACCGCCCGCCTCGAAGAAGTTGTCGTCGAGGCCCGGGGCGTCCGTGGCCAGCGAACGGGCCCAGATGTCGAGCACCTTGCGCTGGGTCTGCGTCCTGGCCTCCGCCGGCCCGGTCGCCGGGGCGGCGTGGGGCTGCTCCGCGGGAGTGGGGAGCGGCAGGGCGCCCCGGTCGAGCTTGCCGCTGGCGTTCAGCGGGAGCCGCTCCAGGACCACGTAGGCGTGCGGCTGGAGGTAGGACGGCAGCCGGTCACGCAGGTGGGCGCGGGCGGCCTCGGCGACCGACTCGTCGCCGGACACCAGGTAGGCGCACAGCCGCGTCTCGCCGTCCGCGGCGCGGGCGACGACCCGGGCGTCGGTGACACCGGGGCAGCCGCGCAGCGCCTCCTCGATCTCGGCGGGTTCCACGCGGAAGCCGCGGATCTTGAGCTGGTCGTCGGTGCGGCCCATGAACTCCAGTGCTCCGCCGGGGAGCCGGCGGGCCAGGTCGCCCGTGCGGTACATGCGCTCGCCCGCGACGAACGGGTCGGGCCGGAACGGCCCGTCCGCGGCGTCCTCGGCGCCGAGGTAGCCGCGCGCCACGCCGTTTCCGGCGATGCACAGCTCGCCCGCGATGCCGTCGGGTGCCGGTTCGCCGTGCGGCATCAGCAGATACACGCGGGTGTCGTCGACGGGCGTGCCGATCGGGACGGAGACCGCGTCCTCCTCGACCGTGTCGACACGGTGGGCCGTGGCGTAGACGGTGCCCTCGGTGGGGCCGTAGGCGTTGATCAGCCGGCCGGGGCCGCAGCGCTCCACGATCCGGCGGGCGTGGTCGGCCGAGAGCCGTTCACCGGCCACCACCAGGGTGCCGATGGGGTCGAGGCACTCGGGCGCCAGGTCGGCCAGCAGGTGGAAGTGGCCGGTGCTGAAGAACGCCAGGCCGACCTCCTCGGCCTTGACGAGCCGGTGCAGGCTTTCCCGGTCCAGCAGTTCCTCGTGCGAGGGGCAGACCAGCGTCGCGCCGCCCAGGAGGGCGGTGTACATGCTGGCCGCGGAGACGTCGAAGCCCCAGCTGGTGGCCTGGAGGACCTTCTGGCCCTCCCGGACGGGCACGTACCGCGGGTTCAGCGTGATGCGGCGCAGGCCGGCGTGCTCGACGAGGACACCTTTGGGCCGGCCGGTGGAGCCGGAGGTGAACATGATGTACGCGAGGTCTGCGGGGCCGCCCACCGGCTCGGGGCGCTCCGCGCTCTGCCCGGCGATCCGGGCGTCGTCGGGGGTGATGAGCGCGAGCCCGTCGGGCAGGGCGGACGCGTCGGCGAGGTCGCTGATGAGCACACCCGCCCCGGCGGAGCCGAGCAGCTCGGTCACGCGGGCGAGCGGCGTGGACCGGTCGAACGGCACGTAGGCGCCGCCGGACTTCAGCACGGCGAGCATCGCGGTGACGGTGTCGTGCGCCGAGTCGAGGAGGATGCCGACGGGCTGCTCGCGCCGCACGCCGCCTTCGGCGCGCATCAGGTGGGCGAGGCGGTTGGCCCGCTCGTCGAGTGCGGCGTAGGTGAGCCGGACGCCGCCGCTGACGACGGCGGTGCGCTCCGGGGAGCGGTCGGCCGCGGCCTCGAACAGGGCGTGCAGGGTGGGGCCTTCGGTGCGGTCGGGGAAGTCCGCCGCGGGGCCCGCCGTGCCGGTGGTGAGCTCGGCCCGCTCCTCGTCGGTGATCAGCCGGTGCTCGGCCATCGGGGCGTCCGGGGCGGCCAGGGCCTGCTCCAGCAGCCGGGTGTAGTGGCGGCCCATCTGCTCGATGGTGTCCTCGTCGAAGACGTCGACCGCGTACTCCTGGATGACCTCGACGGAGTCCTCGCGCTCGTAGGCGGAGAACGTCATGTCCATCTTGGCGACGCCGATGCTGACCGGTTCCGGGGTGCCGATGGCACCGTCCATCTCGAACCAGGACTCGGCCAGGTCGGTGAAGACGAACATGAAGTCGAAGAGCGGGTTGCGGCTGGGGTCGCGCGGCAGGTTCAGCTCGCGGACCAGCTCCTCGAACGGGTAGGCCTGGTGCTGGAGCCCGTCGATGACGGCGGAGCGGACCTCACCGACGTACTCGCCGAAGGTCTTGCCCGCAGCGGGGGTGGTGCGCAGCGGGAGCGAGTTGCCGAACATGCCGATGATGTCGGCGCACGCAGGGTGGTAACGGCCGTCGACCGGCGTGCCGACCACCAGCTCCTCCTGGCCGGTGTACTTGGACAGGAGCAGGTTGAAGGCGCTCAGCAGCACCATGTACGGCGTGACGCGGTGGGTCTTGCAGTGTTCGCGGAGCCGGGCGGTCAGGTCGGTGCCCAGGGAGAAGGAGTGCCTCCGGCCCTTCATCTCCAGCACCGCCGGGCGGGGCCGCAGCGGGAAGGCCACGGGGCTCGGCGGGTTCTGGAACCGCTCCAGCCAGTAGGCGCGGTCGCCGGCGTAGGCCTGGGAGGTGCGGTAGAGCTGCTCCCACTCGGCGAAGTCCTTGTAGGTCAGCTGCGCGGGTTCCAGCGTCTCGCCCCGGTAGGCGGCGGACAGGTCGCGGAAGAGGACGCCCATGGAGCCCTCGTCGAGCACGATGTGCGGCAGGTCGAGCAGGACGACGTACTCCTCGCGGCCGGGCCGCTTGGCGAGGCCGGCGCGGATCGGCGGGCCGACGCGCAGATCGTGGGGCTCGGCCCAGGCGTCGACCAGGTCCTCCAGCGACTCGTCGGTGACGCCGAGGTCGGACAGCTCCACGTCGGCGGCGGGCGGGATCCGCTGGAGGAGCCGGCCGTTCTCCATGTGGAAGGTGGTGCGCAGGATGTCGTGCTTGGCCACCACGGCGTTCACGGCCCGGCGCAGCCGGTCGTGCTCCACGCCGCCGCGGACGATGTAGGCCATGGGGATGTTGTAGAGCCGGCTCTCGGGGTCCAGCGTCCACAGGAAGTACATCCGCTCCTCGGACGCCGACGCCCAGTAGGCGTCCTTGTCCCGGCTGCGCGGGATGGGCGCCAGCGGGTCGAAGACCCGGGCGGCCACGGCGTCCGCGAACTCCCGGAGGGTCGGGCGCTCGAAGATGGTGATGCCGGGCAGTTCGATGCCGAACGCCTCGCGGACGAGCTGGATGAGCCGGACGGCGGAGATGGAGTTGCCGCCGAGCTCGAAGAAGTCGTCGTCCATGCCGATGTCGGAGTGACCGAAGAGGGTGCGGGCGCAGCGCAGGACGGCCTCGTCCACGTGGTGGCGGGGCGGGGTGGCCGCCTGGCGGCGTCCGGTGTGGGCGCGCGGCTCCTCCAGTGCCTTGCGGTCGACCTTGCCGCTGTCGTTCAGCGGCAGGGCGTCCATCAGCACGATGTGCGCGGGAACCATGTAGTCGGGCAGCTGGGCGCGCAGGTCGGTGCGCAGCCGCTCGGGGACGAGGTCGGTGCCCTGTGCGGCGACGACGTAGGCGACGAGGTGGGAACCGCCTCCGTCGGGCTCGGGGAAGTCCTTGACGACGGCGTCGGCGACGTGCGGCAGGGCGTGCATCGTGCGCTCGATCTCGCCCAGTTCCACCCGCTGGCCGCGGACCTTCACCTGGTGGTCGTTGCGGCCGAGGATCTCTATCTGGCCGTCCTCGCGCCAGCGGGCCATGTCGCCGGTGCGGTAGACCCGGCCGGGCCGCTCCGGTTCGACCGGGTTGTGGTCGAGGAAGGCGTGGGCACCCGTGGGGGTGTCGGTGAGGTAGCCGCGGCCGACCGGTACGCCGGCGACGAGCAGCTCGCCGCGCACGCCCGGCGGCAGCAGCTGGAAGTCGTCGCCCACGATGTAGACGGAGGCGTTGCGGATGGGCTTCCCCGTCGGCGTGAGGTCGCCGTCCGGTACGGGGGTGACGGGGTGCAGGACGTCGTCGGCGGTCTCGGTGGCTCCGTAGGCGTTGGACATCACGATCCCGGGGAACCGCTCGTACCAGCGGGCGACGAGCGCGGGCTTGAGCGGCTCGGCCTGCAGGACCACGTGGTGCAGGGCGGCGAACATGCCGTCGCGGCCGCCGAGGTCGAGCTCGTCGAGCATCATCGCCAGGTAGCTGGGGACGAGTTCCAGCACCGTGACGCCGTCGCGGTCGATGTGGCGGATGAAGGCGGCCGGGTCCTCGACGACGCTGTCGGGATAGACGCGGACGGTGCCGCCGGTGAGCAGCGGTGCCACGAACTGCCACACGGAGATGTCGAAGGAGCTGGGCGCGTTCTGCGCGAGGACGGCCTCGCCGTCGACGCGGTAGTCCTCGATCTTGGCGAGGACGTGGTTGAGCATCGCCCGCTGCTCGATGACGATGCCCTTGGGCTCGCCGGTCGAGCCGGAGGAGAACATGATGTACGCGGCCGCGTCCATCGGGCGCGGCAGGGCGGCCGGGGCCGGGTCGCGGTCGCGCGACGCCTCGGCGAGCAGTTCGGAGAAGCGCAGCCAGGTGACCGTGCCCTCGGGCCGCTCGGGCTCGTGGGCGGCCTCGGAGACGACCGCGGCGGCGTTGCTCAGGCGCAGCACCTTCTCGTGGCGCTGGAGCGGGTGCCTGGGCTCCAGCGGAACGTAGGCGGCCCCGCACTTCCACAGCGCGAGGATCGTCACCAGGAAGTCCTCGGAACGGGGCAGCCGGATGCCGACCACGGTCTCGGGGCCGATGTCCAGCCGGCGGCGCAGGGCGGCGGCCAGCCCGCCGGCGCGCTCGTCGAGTTCGGCGTACGTGAGGGCGCGGTCCTCGCACACCACGGCGGTGCGGTCGGGGGTGCGGGCGGTCTGCTCCTCGATCAGCTCGCCGACGGTGCGCGAACCGAGCTCGGTCTCCGGGCCGCGGCCCCAGCGCAGCAGCCGGGCCCGCTCCTCGGCGTCGAGGAGGTCGAGCGCGGACAGCGACTGGCCGCTGTCGGCGGTCATCTCGACGAGGAGGTTGCGGAAGAGCGCGGGCAGCTGTTCGGTGACGGCCTCGGAGAGCGACTCCAGCTGGGTGTCGAAGTCGCAGCGGTACCCGGCGCCGGTGTCGGTGACGGTGACGGTGAGCGGGTAGATGGCGTGCCGGACGGGGGTCACCCCGGCCTCGGTCATCCGCAGGCCGTCCATCACCGGCAGGGTGACCTCGCGGTCGAAGGCCAGCACGGTGCGGAAGACGCGGCCGGCGCGGCCGGGCCGGGCGGCGCCGCGGTCCAGGGCGTGGACCGTCTCCGCGAACGGGTGCGCCTCGTGTTCCATGGCGTCGAGGATCTGGCCCTGGATCTCGTCGACGGCGGTGCCGATCTGCGCGGCGCCGTCGACCGAGAAGCGCAGGGGCAGCAGGTTGGTGCAGTAGCCGATGGTGTCCGTGAACTCCGGCGTGCGCGCCGCCGACGGGACGAGGAGCATCACGTCGCGCTGGTCGAGGAGGCGCTGCAGGAGCGCGCCCCAGGCGGTGACCAGGTAGGCGAAGACGGTCACGCCCTGGGCGGCGGCCTCCCGCCTGAGGGTTTGCAGCAGCTCTCCCTCCAGCTGCATGGTGCGGCGCTCGCTGCGGAAGGTCGGCAGGGCGTGCTGGGCGGCTGCCGGGAGCTCGATCTCGGGAGCGTCCCGGGTGAGGTCCGCCCAGTGGCGGCGGTGGTCGGCGGCCTCGGGAGCGGCGGCCGTCCGTGCCTGGTGGGCCAGGAAGTCGCGCAGCTGCGGTACGGGGGCGAGCCCGGCGTCCCTGCCGGTGCGGGCGGCGTTGTAGAGAGCGGCCAGGTCGCCGAGCGCGGGCACCGTGGACCAGCCGTCGGCGGCCAGGTGGTGCACGGAGAGGTGCAGGAGGTGGCGCTCGGGAGCGGTGCGGACCACGGTGACCCGGAACAGCGGGCCGTTCAGCAGGTCGAAGTGGCGGCCGGCCAGTTCGCCGGCGAGGGTGCGGAGGGCCTCGTCGTCGGCGGCCTCCTCGAAGTGGAGCACCGCGTCGAGCGGGACGTCGGCGGCGGCGCGCACCAGGATGGTCTCGCCGTCGGCGCTCATGGTCATGCGCAGCGACTCGTGGCGGGCGAGCAGCCCGCTGACGGCGGTGCGCAGGGCGGCCTCGTCGAGCGGGCCGTCGAGCCAGAAGTCGGCGTTCAGGTTGTAGGCGAGGGAGCCGCCGTCGTTGAGGTTGGCCAATGCCCAGAGCTGCTTGTGGGCTCGGCTCGCCGGAAAGGAGACGGCCCCGGCGGGGGTGCCGGCCGGCGCGGAGGCGGCGGGGGCGGAGGCCGCGGGCGCGAGGGCCGGGAGCGGGGCGCCGGAGGCCGCGGAGCTCAGCGGCGGAAGCAGTTTGTGCTCGCGCAGTTCACCGACGGAGTCGCTGATCGCCTGCCGGACCCTGGTCAGGTCGTCGTCGTCGTGCGACGTGGACAGGAAGCAGCAGCGCCACTCCCAGATGTACACGCCCTTGTGCAGGAGGTTGTAGAAGAACAGGTCCATGTTCGCGTCGTGCTCGAACCGGAACAGGGACGTGAAGCGGTCGACGGTGATGGGGACTTCGAGGGCCTTGAAGTCAGCGTTCAGGGCGTCCGTGAAGCGGGCGGTCTTCTCGGCGAGGCCGGCCTGGAGGGCGGGGCCCTTCGCCTTCAGCTCGTCGAGGACGGTCTTGGCCGCCACCATCGACAGCGGGTGCTGGCAGAACGTACCGCCGAAGAAGGTGGACTCGACGGTGGGGAAGGAGTCGTCCCCGAAGTGCCAGACACCGCCGTCGATGGCGTCCATCACGCCGCCCCGGCCGGCCACCACGCCGAGGGGCAGGCCGCCGCCGATGACCTTGCCGTAGGTGCAGATGTCGGCCTGGATGTCGTACAGGCCCTGGATGCCGCCGGGGTGGGTGCGGAAGCCGGTGACCATCTCGTCGAAGATCAGCTTGGCGCCGTGCTTGTGGGTGAGGCGGCGCAGCGCCCGCAGGAACTCGGGCTGCTGGTCGCCGGGGTGGCGCGTGGTGACGGGCTCGACCATGACGGCGGCGAGTTCGCTGCCGTGGCGGTCGATGAAGGTGAGCGCCTCCTCCGTGCCGAACTCCAGGACGTAGACGTCCTCGATGCTGCGCTGGGTGACACCGGTGGCGATGGGCTTGGTCCGCAGGTCGCCGTCGACCCAGGTCGGGGCGGCGAGCACGCCGTCGGAGTGCCCGTGGTAGCTGGTGGAGAAGATGACGATCTTGTCGCGCCCGGTGGCGGCGCGGGCCAGCCGCACCGCGTTCATCACGGCCTCGCTGCCCGTGTTGACGAAGGCGACGCGGTCCATGCCCGTCAGTTCGAGGATGGAGGCGGCCACCTCCTCGGCCAGCTCGGTGCGCGGGCCGAGGCCGAAGCCGACGTCCATGCGCTCGCGCAGGGCGCTCACGATCGGCTCGTGCTGGTGGCCGAAGAGGTGGACACCGAAGCCCATGGTGAGGTCAACGTACTCATTGCCGTCGAGGTCCCACAGGCGGGCCTTGCGGCCCTGCTCGGCCACGATGGGGTAGAGCAGTTCCTTGGTGGACATGCGGAAGCCGATGGTGGACCGGCTGTCGGCGATCACGGGGCGGAACTTCTGCGCGTAGTCCTTGGACTTGCGGGTGCGCTCGGAGAACCGCTTGATGAAGCCGTCCAGGTACTCCTTGCGGGCCACGGTGTCGGCCGGGAGGTTGGCGGCGGCACGCATCCGGGGCGCGAGCGGCACCTTGGGGGTGGGTGCGGCGCCCCCGGCGGCCGGGGCAGGGGCCGGGACGACTGCGGGAGCCGCGGGAGCCGGGACGGCCGCGGGAGCCGCAGGGGCCTGCTCGGCCGGGGGCGCGACAGCCGCGGCGGGAGCGCCGGTGTGGCTGCCCTGGAGGAGATCCAGCTGACGGCTCATCAATTTCAGTTGCTCGGCCGCGATCCGCTCGATCACCGACACGGGCGCGCCCGGCACCGCGTCCCGGGCCGCGGCGGGCACGGGTGCGACCGGTACGGCGACGGGTGGCACAGGCGCGGCCGGAGCGGGGACGACCGGCGCCACGGGGGCGGGCGCCACGGCAACGGGCGGCGCAGCGGCGGGCGCGGGGGCCGGCGCCGCGGCCACGGGGGCGGCGGCAGCGGGCGCGGCGGGGGCCGCCTCTGCGGGCTGGGCACCACCCGCGCCCGGCAGGCGCTGCGGGTCCGCGTTCTCGCCCAGGTAGTCGGCCAGTTCGTCCAGCGTCTGGAACTCCCGGAAGAACTGACGCATCGACAGTTTGCAGCCGTACCGCTCCTCCAGTGGCTGGAGGATGCTCAGCAGCAGCAGCGAGTCCGCGCCCATCTCCAGGAAGGGGACGTGGGCGTCCAGGTCGTCCGGCTCCATCTTGAAGCGGGCGGCGACGATGGTCCGCAGCTCGGCGAGAAGAAGGTCCTTCATGGTGTCGTCCTCAGTCGGTTCGTCTGCGGGCATCGGCTCGGACCGTTCGGCGACCGGCGCGGCGGGCTGGGGAAGTGCGGCGGCCGGCGCGGCGGGCTCGGGCCGGGCGGCCGTCACGGCCCGAGCCGCCGTCACGGCCGGCTCGTCCACCGGACCGGTGTCGGGCCAGTGGCGCTTGCGGATCATGGGATGGGTGGGCAGGGGCAGCCGGCGGCGCGTCTCCCCCGCGTACAGCGCGTCGAAGGCGACGGTCCGGCCGGCGAGCCAGCGGCTGCCGAGTTCGGCGAGCGGTCCGGTCCCGGCGTACGGAACGGTGACCCGGCTCTCGCCGGACGGGACCGCCTCGCCCTCGCCGTAGCGGCCCTCGGCGATGGCCGCCGCGGCCGCCTCCCCGTCGGCCGCCACCAGCATCCGCCGGTAGCGGTAGGACTGGCGGCCGCTCTGGAGGGTGTGGGCCACGTCCGCGGGCGCGGCCTCGGGGTGGTCCTCCAGGTAGCGGCGCAGGTTGTCGGTGGCGAGGTCGAGCGCCTCGGGGCTGCGGGCCGACCACACGAAGAGGTGTTCGGCGCCGGCGGTCGGACCGCTGACGGGCTCCGGTGCCTCCTCCACGATCACGTGCGCGTTGGTGCCGCCGATGCCGAGGGAGTTCACCCCGGCGATGCGGCGGCCCCGCACGGGCTCCCACTCCATCGCCTGCGCGGCGACGAAGAAGGGGCTGCCGAGGAAATCGATCTCGGGGTTGGGCCGGTCGAAGTGGAGGCTCGCGGGGATGCGGCGGTGGCCGAGTGCCAGCACCGTCTTGATGAGCGCGGTGACGCCCGACGCCGAGTCCAGGTGGCCGACGTTGGACTTGACCGAGCCGATCGCGCACACGGCGCGCCGGTCGGTCCCGAACGCCTGGGTGAGCGCCTTGAACTCGACGCCGTCGCCCAGTGGCGTCCCCGCGCCGTGCGTCTCCACGTACGAGATGTCCCCGGCGCTCACGTCAGCGGCGGCCAGGGCCTCGCGCACCGCCCGCGCCTGGCCGTCGACGCCGGGCGCGGTGTAACCGGCGCGCTGCGCGCCGTCGTTGTTCACCACGGAGGCGCGGATGACTCCCAGCACGGTGTCCCCGTCCTCCAGGGCGTCCTCCAGGCGCCGCAGGACGACGACGGCGGCGCCGTCTCCGAAGATCAGTCCCCTGCCGTCGGCGTCGAAGGACCGGCAGCGGCCGTCCGGCGACAGCGTGCCGCCCGCCCGGTGGAGGTAGCCGGTGTGCTGCGGCAGGCGCAGGGCGACGCCGCCGGCGAGGGCGATGTCGCACTCGCCGTCGAGCAGTTGCTGGCACGCCAGGTGGACCGCCACCAGGGAGGTGGAGCAGTAGGTCTGCACGGTCAGCGCCGGCCCGGTGCAGTCGAGCCGGTAGGCGACCTTGGTGGCGAGCGCGTCGGGCTCGTTGCCCGCCTTGACGAACGAGTCCGTCACGTTGTCGTACTCGGGACGGTCGAGAAGGTCCTGGTAGCCGCTGCGGCGGGTGCCCGCCACGACGCCCACGGGCCCGTCGAAGGTGCCGGGCCCGTGCCCGGAGCGTTCCAGCGCCTCGTGGCAGATCTCCATGAAGATCCGCTGCTGCGGGTCGGTGAGTTCGGCCTCGCGGCCGGTGCAGCCGAAGAAGGACGCGTCGAAGTACTCGACGTCGCGCAGGTGGGCGCCGCGCTTGACGTAGTCCGGGTGGGCGAGCGAGTCCGGGTCGACACCGGCTCGGATCAGCTCGGCGTCGGTGTAGGTGCGTACCGTCTCCCGCCCCTCGTCGAGCACGCGCCACAGCTCTTCCACACTGTCGGCGCCGGGAAAGCGCCCGGCCATCCCGATGATCGCCACACTGGGGTGCTCACTCACGCGTCCCGGTCCCTTCTGCTGTCGCGGCGGGCGGAACGCCTGCGGGAGCGCAGGTCCGCCCGCTGTTCCGCCTTCGCCATCGAGTCGTCGGCGGGGGTCTCCCCGCCGGACGTGACACCCGCGTCGGCCCGGATCCGGGCCGCGAGGTGGTCCACGGTGGGTGCCGCCAGCACATCGGTGGCCTGCAGCGGGATGCCCAGTCGCGCTTCGATCCTGAGCGCGAGTTCGACGACGAGCAGCGAGTCGCCGCCCATGTCGAAGATGCTGCGGTCGTACTGGTCGACCTCGGTCCTCAGCACGTCGCCCCAGACCTCGGCCAGCCGCCGCTCCAGCCCGGGTCCGAGGTCGGGTGCGCCGGCGGCGGGTGCCGCGGGGGCGCTGTCCGGGGCGTCGCCCAGTGGCGCGGCCCAGCGGCGCCTGCGGGCGTCGAGGTCGACGGTGGAGACCGCGACCCGGCGCTCCGCGGTGTGCCGGAGCACCAGGTCGAAGGCGGCGACGCCCTCGTCCGGCCGCAGGGCGAGGGAGCGCAGTTCCTGCCGTGCCGCACCGCCGGCGGCGGGTGAGGCCGGGCCGGAGTCCGTGCCCTCGGCCGAGGGGACGTCCCAGCCCTCCCAGTCGACGCTGAGCCGGCGCTCGCGGCCGAGGGCCAGGGTGTCGAGGAAGGTGTTGGCGGCCGCGTACGCCGCGTATCCCATGCCGCCGACGACCGACGACAGCGAGGAGACCATGCAGCCGAAGTCCGGTTCCCGGCCGGCGAACACGTCCTCCAGGACGAGGGCGCCGAGGACCTTGGGCGCGAGGGTGGCGCGCCAGTCGTCCCGGCCGGTGGCGCCGATCCACTGGACGGCGTCGGTGAGCGGGACGCCGGCGGCGTGGAACCAGCCGTCCACCCGGCCGAACCTGCGGGTCGCCTCCGCCACCACCGCGGCCATGGCGGTGCGGTCGGTGACGTCCGCGGCGGCGGTCATCACCCCGCCCGCGTCCCGGGCGAGTTCGCTCAGGGCGGTGACCCTGGCGTACTGCGGGTGGTCGGGGGTGTGGGCGGCGAGCCAGCGGTCGTACGCGTCCGGTTCGGGCACGGCCGTACGTCCCGTGAGGACGAGCCGGGCGCCGTACCGCCGCGCGAGATGGCCGGCGAGGGCGAGCCCGATGGCGCCGAGGCCGCCGGTGATCAGGTAGACACCGCCGTCCTTCAGGGCGACGGGGCCTTCGGCCGCCCGCTCGGGGGCGATCCGTGCGAAGGACTGCGTCCAGCGGTGGCCCCTGCGCAGGGCGACGAAGGTGTCGCCGGCCGCGGGCGCGGCGCCGAGTTCGGCGAGCAGGGTGCCGGCGTCCAGCGGCCCCTCTCCCGGGTCGAGGGCGTCGCAGCTGATGCCGGCGTACTCCTGGGGGATCACCCGGACGGCCGCCGTCACGGTGGAGGTGGCCGGGGCGAGCGGCTCGCCGCCCAGGACGTCGAAGAGGTGGCGGGCGACGACGGAGAGGCGGGTGGTTCCGGTGCGCTTGGCCCGGCCGAGGGCCGCCGCGGTGTCCAGCAGGCCGTACAGGCCACGCTGGTGGGCCCGCTCGGTCTGCTCGGGGGTGGGCAGGCGGCCGTCGCCGGCGGGGGCCGCCTCGTCGTCCAGCGACCAGAGGTGCACGATCCGGTCGGGCAGCGAGCCGTGCTCCGCCAGCCGGGTGAACAGGGAGCGGTAGCCGTCGGCGTCGGCCGGGTCGAGGGTGTAGGTGTGCGGGCCGGTGCGCTCGTAGCGGTCCCCGGCCCGTACGGACACCGCTTCGACGCCCTGCGCGGCGAGGGCGGCGCGCAGGCGTTCGCCGAGGCCCGACCGGTCCTCGAAGAGCAGCCAGGGCGAGCCGGTGGCGGGGGTGGCGTGGACGGCCGTGCGGACCGCGCCGGCGCGCTGCCAGGACTCCGTGTGGAGCCATTCCTCGGGCCGTTCCGCCCGGCGGGGCGCGGTGTCGGCCGGGGCGTCGGGCTGGCGCAGGAGCCGCCGGCGGTCCAGCGGGTGGGTGGGCAGCGGCACGCGGCGCCGGGTTCCGCCCCACCACTCCGACCAGTCCACGTCGGCGCCGGCCGACCACAGGGCCGCCGCGGTGTCGAGGAGCCGGGCGGGCAGGTCGCCGGGGGCCGCCCCGGTGCCGGGCAGCGCCAGGAGGCGGCTCTGGAGGCGTCCGTGGGCGTGGATCGCCTCGGTCTCGTGGGCGTCCGGGGCCATCGCGAGGACCACGCCCCCCGGCCCGGGGTCGGCGGCGGCGACGGCTTCGGCGAGGCGGGTGCCGGCCGTCAGGGCGTCGTCGGTCCAGTGCCGGGCGTCGGTGCCGGCGGGGTCCAGTTCCTGGCCGCGCACGGCGGAGAAGAAGGGCACCGAACCGGGACCGATCCGCAGCTCCGGGAGCTGTCCCCGCCCGCCGCCCGCACCGGCGGCGTCCGGCGGCCCGGCGCGCAGGGCCAGTCGGGCGAGGACTCCGGCGAGCGGGAGCACGCCGGTGGCGCAGGCGGCGGCCAGTTCCCCGGTGCCGGCGCCGGCGACCGAGCCGGGCCGGAGCCCGGACCTGGTCCACAGGGCGGCCAGCGTGTACGAGGACAGGAAGGAGGACAGCTCCCGCAGCCCGGGCTCGGGCCGCCCGCTGAGCGCGCCGGACACGACGGCCGCGGCGTGCTCCGGGGTGAGGCCGCTCTCGGTCAGCAGCCGTTCGGCACGGTCCAGCCGGGCCCTCACCGGGCCGCCGTCCTGGGCGAGCCAGGCCAGCGGCGTGCAGCCGCCGCCCAGTACGAGCGTGACGGGCGGGGCGAACTCGGCGGCCCGGTCGTGGGGCAGCCCGGCGGCGGCCCGCAGCTGGGCCGCGACCTGGCCGTGGGTCGTGCCGCGCACGGCGTACCGGTGCGGGAAGGAGCGCCGTCCGGTGCGCAGGGTGTGGGCGACGTCCGCGAGCGGCGGGGCGTCCGGGGCTTCGAGCCGGTCGGCCAGCGCGGTGAGGGCGGTGTTCAGCGCCTTCGGGGTGGTGGCGCTCACCGGGACGAGCTCGGGCAGTTCCGTGGCCGGCCGGGGCGGGGGCGCGATGGCCGGGGCCTCTTCCAGGACCGCGTGGGCGTTGGTGCCGCCCATGCCGAAGGAGCTGACGCCGGCGCGGCGCGGGCCGTGGACGGCGGGCCAGTCCAGCAGCTTGTCGTTGATGTAGAAGGGGCTGTCGTCGAGGCCGAGTTCGGGCAGCGGCCGGGTGAAGTGCGGATGGGGCGGGATCTTGCCGTGGTGGAGGGCGAGGACCGCCTTGATGAAGCCCGCGATGCCGGCGGCGCCGGCCAGGTGGCCGATGTTGGCCTTGACCGAGCCGAGGGCGCAGAAGGCGGTGTCCGGTGTGCCGGCGCCGAACACGTCGCGCAGTGCGGCGAATTCGACCGGGTCGCCGAGCGCGGTCCCGGTGCCGTGGGCCTCGAGGAGGCCGATGCTGCGGCTGTCGACCTCGGCCACGGCGTGCGCCTCGCTGATCGCGTCGCGCTGCCCGGCCGTACCGGGCGCGGTGAAGCCGACCTTGCGCGCGCCGTCGTTGTTGACGGCGGTGCCCTTGACCACGGCGAGGATGCGGTCGCCGTCCTCGATCGCGTCGCTCAGCCGCTTGAGCGCGGCGATGCCGACCCCGTCACCGAACGCCGTGCCCGAGGCCTCCGCGTCGAAGGGGCGGCAGCGGCCGTCGGGCGAGAACATCAGCCCGTCCTGGTACAGGTAGCCGGGCCGCGGGGCGACGTGCACGGACACCCCGCCGGCCAGCGCGATGTCGCACTCCCCCGCCACCAGGCTCTGTACGGCGAGGTGGACGGCGACCAGCGAGGTCGAGCAGCCGGTCTGGACGTTGACGCTCGGGCCGGTGAGCCCGAGCTTGTAGGACACCCGCGTGGGCAGGTAGTCCTTGTCGTTGGTGAGCATGAGCTCGGTGCCTTCGAGCGACAGCAGGTCGACGGTCCGGCCCAGCACGTTGGTGAGGTAGGTGTTCATGGACGACCCGGCGAACACGCCGACGACGGGCTGTCCGTCCGGGTCCCCGGCGTAGCCGGTCGTCTCCAGCAGTTCCCAGGCGGTCTCCAGGAAGAGGCGCTGCTGAGGGTCGATCAGCTCGCCCTCGCGGGCGCTGTAGCCGAAGAACTCGTGGTCGAAGTCGTAGGGGTGGTCGAGGCCGCCGCGGGTGCGCACGTACCGCTCGTCGCCGAGCAGCGCCTCCGGTACGCCGGCGGCGCGCAGCTCCTCGTCGGTGTGGAACGTCACGCAGTCGTCGCCGGCGCTCAGCCGCCGCCAGAACTCGTCGCAGTCGCGGGCGCCGGGGAAGCGGCCGTGCACCCCGATCACGGCGACGTCGCCGGGACGCACGCCGTCGGCACCGTCCTCGAACGCCTCGGAGTGGTCCGTCTGCTCAGTCATCGTCTTCGCCTCCGGCGGTGTCGGTACGTCGGGCCCGGTGGCCGCGGCGCAGTGCCGCGCGGTTCACGTCTCGGTTGGCCGCCCGCCGGCGGGCGGCGCGGTCCCGCCCGCCGCGGTCGGTCTCCTCCGTCGCCGGCCGGCCCTCGCCCGGCTGCGCCGCCGGGGCCAGCCGGGCGGCCTGGCTGGCCACGGAGGGGTGGCCGAAGAGCTCGGAGACGGTGATCCGCCGCGCCTCGGGGATGTCCAGCAGCCGCCGGTGTACCTGGAGCAGGAGCAGCGAGGTGCCGCCGATGTCGAAGAAGTTGTCCAGGGCCCCGATGTCGTCCCGGCGCAGGACGTCGCGCCAGACGGCGGCCACGGCCTGTTCGAACCGGTTGCCGGGGGGCCGGGCGCCGGCGGGCGCCTCGCCGTTGCCGCGGGTGGCGGCCGACCGGGCCCGCGCCTCCGCCACGCCGCGGGCCAGTTCGCCCCGATCCACCTTCTGGTTGGGGTTGAGGGGCATGGAGTCCACGAACACGAAGGACGTGGGGACCATGTACGGCGGCAGGGCGTCGTGCAGGCGGGTCCTCAGCTGTGCCTCCGCGGGTGGGGCCGCCGGGTCCGCCGGCGCCACGCATGCGGTCAGCCGGCGTCCGGCGCCGCTGCCGTCGCCCTCCACCAGGACGATGGAGCGGTCGACGCCGTCCTGCCGGTCGAGGACCGCCTCGATCTCCTCCAGTTCGATGCGGTAGCCGCTGATCTTCACCTGGTTGTCGACCCGGCCGAGGATCTCGACGAGTCCGTCGGCGGTGACGCGGGCGAGGTCGCCCGAGCGGTACATGCGACCGCCGCCGCCCGCGAACGGGTCCGGGAGGTAGCGCTCGGCGAGCAGCTCGGGCCGGTCCAGGTAGCCGCGGGCCACCGCCTGTCCGCCGATGTAGAGCTCCCCGGGCACCTCCGCCGGGACCGGCCGGCGCCGGGCGTCGAGGATGTAGACGGAGGCGTTGGCGAGCGGTGTGCCGACGGGCACCGACGTGCCGGTGCAGTGCTCGGGGCGCACGTCGTGGGCGGTGACGCACACGGTGGTCTCGGCGGGGCCGTACAGGTTCCAGAGGGTTCCGCACCAGGGCAGGGCCGAGCGGGCGAGGTCCGCGGGGAGCAGTTCGCCGCAGGCGAAGGTGTGCCGGAGCACCAGCCCGGCGCTGCCCGAGGCCGCCACCTCGGAGGCGAGCCCGTGGAGCGCGGAGGGTGTCTGGTTGAGGTGGGTCACCGCCTCGTCGACGAGCAGCCGGCGGAAGGCGTCGGGGGCCCGGGCGACGTGGGCGGGGACGACGACCAGGCGGGCACCGGAGAGCAGGGAGCCCCACAGTTCCCACACGGAGACGTCGAAGGCGGTGGAGTGGAACAGGGTCCATACGGCGTCGGGGTCCGGGGTGACGTGCTCGCGCATCGCCTCCACCAGGCTCAGGACGTTGCGGTGCTCGACGTCGATGCCCTTGGGGACGCCGGTGGAGCCGGAGGTGTAGACGGTGTAGAGCAGGTCGCCGGCGGTCGGGCGCACCGGAGCGCCGGTGGCCGCGCCGGGCTCCTTCGCGGTGGGCGGCTCGCCGTCCACGTGGAGGACCCGTACGCTCTCGCCGGCCTGTGTGAGGAGGCCGGCGAGAGACCGGGTGGTCAGGACCACGGACGCGCCACAGTCGCCGAAGAGGAACGCGAGCCGGGCCGGCGGGTGGTGAGGGTCGAGCGGGACGTAGGCCGCCCCGGCCTTGAGGGTGCCGATCAGCGCGACGAGCGTCTCGACGGACGGTTCGATCAGGAGGGCCACCCGGTCGCCGTGCCGCACCCCGTGCGCCCGCAGCGCGGCGGCCCACGCGGTGCCCAGGGCGTCGAGCTCGCGGTAGGTCAGTTCGCGCCCGCCGCAGCGCACGGCGACGCGGTCGGCGTGGGCGAGGGCGGATTCCTCGAACCGCCGCAGAAGGCTGTCGTCTTCGGCGACGACCGGTTCGGGCGCCGCGCCCGCGGCCCGCGGGGCCCCGGGCTCGGCGACCAGCGGGAGCTGGGCCACGGCGCGCGACGGGTCGTCGAGTGCGGCACCGAGCAGGACGGAGAAGTTCTCGATCAGGCGGCGCATGGCCGTCGCGGAGAACAGCGCCGGGCGGTACTTGAGCGTGCCCAGCAGGCGCTCGCCGTCCTCGACCATCTCCAGCTGGAGGTCGAGCTGGCCCTCCTGCTGCGGCAGCCGCCACGGGCTCAGCTCCAGGTCCGCCCAGGGGACCGGGGGCCGGTCGCCCGCCTCGTCGCCCCAGTGGAGCGCCGCGAGGCCGGGGAAGACCGCGGGCTTCTGGTACACGAACATGCTCTGGAAGACCGGGTTGACGCCGGGGGTGCGGCGCGGCGCCAGCTCCTGCACCAGCCGCTCGAAGGGGTAGTCCTGGTACTCCAGCGCCTCGGTGACCGTGGTCCGGGTCCGCCGGACCAGTCCGGCGAAGGACTGCTCGCCGCTCAGGTCGGCACGGAGCACCACCGGGTCGGTGAAGTAGCCGGCGCAGCCGAGGAACCGCGGTTCGGTGCGCCCTGCGACGGGCACGCCGACGAGGACGTCGTCCTGTCCGGTGTAGCGGGCGATCAGCGCCTGGAACGCCGCCAGCTGCACGATGTAGGGGGTGGTGTTCTCCTGCCGGGCGAACGCCACGAGCCGCTTGGTGAGTTCGTCGTCGAGGGTGAAGTACTCGGAGGCTCCCGGCTCGGCCGCGGCCTGCGGGTCGGTGCGGAAGGCGGGCCACCGGGTGGTCTCCAGTTCCCCGGAGAGCCGCGCGTGCCAGTAGGCGGCGGCGCCCGGTCCCCGTTCGTCCGCGAGGTAGTCGCGCTGCCAGGTGACGAAGGAGTGGTACGGGGTGTTGCCGGCGGGCAGGCGGCCCTCGCCCCGGCCGCGTTCGGCGAGGTAGAGGGTGCCCAGTTCGTCCAGCAGGAGCTCCAGGGTGCGGAAGTCCGCGACCAGGTGGTGGATCACGAGGAGCAGTACGGCCCGGTCGGGGGCGGTGCGGAACACCTCGGCCCGGACCGGCGGTCCCTTCACCGTGTCGAAGGGCTGCCGGTAGGAGGCGCGCACGGCCTGCCGCAGCCGCTCCGGCGACCAGCCGGTGGCGTCGGTCTCGGCCCAGCCCGGCTCCAGCCAGCCGTGCACGATCTGCCGTGTGTCCCCCTCGCGTTCGGCGAAGGTGGTGCGCAGCGCCTCGTGGCGGCCCGCCAGTGAGCGCAGCGCGTCGCGCAGGCCCGCGGGGTCGAGGGGGCCCGCGACGCGGGCCGCGAAGGAGATGTTGTACGAGGCTCCGTCCGGGTCCATCCGGTTGAGCAGCCACATGGAGCGCTGCCCGTACGAGAGGGGGTGTTCGGTGCGGAGGGACGCGGCGCGGCGGCGGAGTTCGGCTTCGATCCGCTTGCGCAGGGATAGGTCGGCCATGTCTCAGCTCTCCTGTTCCGGTACGGCGAGCAGGGTCGCGAGGGCTTCGAGTTCGGCGTCGTCGAGCCGGTGCACGGACGCCAGCAGGTCGGCGGCGGCGTCGGCGGTGATCCGGTCGTCGCCGGTGCGGCCGGTGTCGCCGGCCGCCGCGGTGTCCGTCCGGTGCGGTCCGGCGTCCGCGGTGCCGGTGGCGGTGCCGGTGCCGGTGGCCCGGTTCAGCCCGTCGTGCAGGGCCTCTTCGATGCGGCGTACCGGCTCGTCCTGGAGGAGCAGGGTGAGCGGCAGGTCGACGCCCAGGTCGGAGCGGACCTGACTGCGGATCTCGATGGCGATCATCGAGTCCACGCCGAGCGCGGTGAGCGGGGTGTCGGTCCCGGCCGCCGACACGTCGGTGCCGACGCGCTGGGCGAACACCTGGGCGAGGTACGCGGCGGCCAGGGTGCGGCGCCTTTCCTCCGGCGCCGTCTCCCAGTCGCGCAGCAGCCGGTCGGCGGCCGCCGGCTGTCCGCCGGTGCCGCCCGCGCCGGGCGCGGTGTGGCCGTGTGCGCCGGCCGGGCGGTTGGCGGGGAGCCGGTCGGGCGCGAAGCGGGACAGGTGGACGTCCCAGTCGAGTTCGAAGACGCCGTGCACCGGATCGTGGCCGCCGGCCAGGAGCCGCCCGACGGCCGTGAACACCCGGCGGGGATCGACCAGGGTGAAGCCGGAGGCGGCCATGCGGTCGCGCAGCCGCCGGTCGAGCCGGGCGGTCATACCGGCCGTGACGGGGCCCCAGGCGATGCTGAGGGCGGGCAGGCCGCCGGAGCGCCGGTGGTGGGCGAGGGCGTCGAGGTAGGCGTTGGCGGCGGCGTAGTGGGCCTGCCCGGCGGAGCCGAGCAGGGCGGCGGTCGAGGAGTACAGGACGAAGTGGTCCAGGTCCTCGCCGGCGGTGGCGAGGTGGAGGTTCCAGGCGCCGGCGACCTTGGGTGCCAGGACGCGCTCGAAGGCGTCCCAGGAGAGCCCGGAGAGGGTGGCGTCCTCGACGACCCCGGCGGAGTGGAACACGCCGCGCAGCGGGACCCCGCGTTCCCGGATCCGTGCCACCAGCTCGTCGGCGGCGGCGCGGTCGGAGATGTCGGCGGTGTGGACGGTGACGCTCGCGCCCGCGGCCTCCAGCCCGGCGATGACGCCGAGGGCCGTCTCGTCGGCGGGCCGCCGTCCGGTGAGGACGAGGTGGCGGGCACCGTGCTCGGTGAGCCAGCGGGCCGTGCCGAGACCGAGCGCGCCCAGTCCGCCGGTGATCAGGTAGGTGCCGTCGGGGCGTGCGCGGAACTCCGCCTCGGGGGTGGTGCGGTGCACCTCGACGCCGGGCACGTGGACGCGCCCGTCGCGCAGCACGGCCTCGGTGCCGGCGCCGCCGGTGAGCGCGTCCCGCAGACCGTCCGGGCCCGCGCCGGGCGCCGGGTCGAGGTCGACCAGCCGGACGGCGGTGTCCGGCAGTTCGTGGGCGGCGCTGCGGCCGGTGCCCCACAGGGTGAACTGCTGGGGGTGCGGCGCCGGCCCGACGGCGTCGCCGGACACGGCGCCCCGGGTGAGGATCGTGAGGACGGCGGGCGCCGGCCGGCCGGTGCGGTCGACGGCCTGGAGCAGCGCCGGGACACTGCCGAGGGCGCGGCGCAGCAGGGCGGTGTCCGGTACGGCGGTGGTCAGGTCGAGTCCCGCACAGTGCACGACACCGACCGGTGCGCCGTCCGTCGGAGCCGGCGGGAGGGCCTCGGCGAGCCGTTCGGCGTCCGCCGGATCGGTGACGTGGCGGACGGCGTCGGTGGCCTCGTCCGGGTCGCCGTCGTACAGGACGGTGCACACCGCGCCGTCGGACTCCAGTTCGGCGGCGATGTCGCGCCAGCGGCCCTGCCGGTCCGCGAGGACGAGCCAGTGGCGGGGCTGTGGACCCCGGTCCTCCGCCGGGCCGTCGGCCGACTGCCAGGTCTGGGCGTGGACGGTCGCGGGCTCGTCGGCGGTGCCGGTCACGGCGTGGGGCGGGACGAGGCGCAGTTCGAGGCCCGTGAGTTCGGCCAGGGGGCGGCCCTCGGAGTCCTCGACCCGGATGTCCAGCAGGGCACGCAGCGCTGCGCCGTCCGCCGGGTCGGCGGCACCGCGCACGACGGCCCGGATCCGCCCGGTGCGGGGTACGGCGGCCACGGGGTGGAACACCGCCCGTTCGGCCCGGAACGGCAGCAGCAGGCCGTCGATCCGGTCGAGGTCGCGTACGGAGACGCCGATCGCCGTCTGGACGCAGACGTCGATGAGCACGGTCCTGGCCGCCCGGCCCGCCGGGTCGAGGAACTCCGGCACCGTGATGTCGGCCTCGATGCTCGGGCCGTCCTGCCGGAGCTCGCGGATCCAGCGGAAGGCGGGGCCGAGCCGGTAGGACAGCCGGGCGAGGTGGGCGTACAGCTCGTCGCCGGAGACCGTACGGGCCCGGGCGCCCGCGTTCGCCGCCCCGCCGGATGCCGCCGGGGTGCCGGATCCGCCGCCGGCCGCCGGGTACGCGCCGGCCGGCGGTCCCGTGGCGGGGACGGTCGCCGGCGTGCTGACACGGCCCTGGGCGTGCACGGTCCAGGCACTGTCCAGGTGGGCGGGCGCGCCGGGGCGCAGCCCGAGCACACGCGCCTCGCCGGCGCCGTCCCGCGGCGCGTCGAACACGACCTGGACGCTGCTCGGTTCCTCGCCGGCGACGAGCGCGCGCGGGAAGACGAGGTCCTCGACGAGGACGGGGCGCCGGGCGCCGTAGGCCTCCAGCAGGCACGCGGTGTGGTAGGCGCCGGGGACGACGACCTCGCCGAGCAGCACGTGGTCGCCGAGGAGCGCGGGCGTCCGGGCGTCGGCGCCGGTGGCCCATCTGCGCTGCGGGGACTGGGGCAGCGGGATGCGGGTGAGGTCGTCGAGCGCGGCCGGGACGCCGGGGGCGGCGGCCGGGGCCGGGTCCGTGGCGCGGGCGGCGGTGGAGCCGCCGTCGGGGATCCAGTGCCGGTCGCGGGCGAAGGGGTAGCCGGGTGCGGGGACGCGCCGGCGGCGCAGCGGGGCGTGGAAGGCCGCCCAGTCGACACGGACACCGTCGGTGTCGAGGACGGCGAGGGCGTGCTGGAGGGTGTCCCAGTCCGAGCCGCGTGCGGTCAGCAGGTCCAGCCAGGTGGCGGGGGTGTCGCGGCGGGCGCGGCCGAATCCGGTGAGGGCACGGCCGGGGCCGACCTCGACGAAGTGGGTGACGCCGGCGGCGAGCAGGGTGTCGAGCGTCTCGCTGAACAGAACGGGCGAGGTGAGCTGGCGGGCCCAGTAGTCGCCGTCGACGCCGGTGACCGTGCCGGTGACGTTGGTGACCAGGTCGAGCCGGGCGGGGTGGTGCGGGGTGGCGCCGGCGGCCCGCAGCAGCCGCTCGGCGGCGGGGGCCATGAGCGGTGAGTGGAAGGCGTGGGTGACGTCCAGGTCGACGACCGCCCAGCGGCGGTCGCGGCACTGGGGGCGGATCGCGTCGATGGCCCGCCGGGTGCCGGAGAGGGTGAACAGGTCGGGTGTGTTGCGGCCGGCGACGGCGAGTTCGTCGCCGTGGGGCGCGATCAATGCGCGCAGGGCGGCGGGGTCGGGGCAGCGCACCGCGACCATGCCGCCGGGGGCGGCCGACTCGGCGATGGCGGCGCCGCGCTCGGCGACGAGCCGCAGGCCGTCCTCGGCGCGGAGCGCTCCGGCCGCGTACGCGGCGGCGAACTCGCCCAGGCTGTGTCCGGCGACCGCCTCGGGGCGTACGCCCCAGGAGACCAGCAGGTCGTGCAGGGCGACCTGGAGGAGGAAGGTGGCGGGCTGGAGGATCTCGGCCCGGCGCAGCAGCCCGGCCCCGCGCTCCCGGTCGCACAGCGCCTCCTCGGGCGACACGCCGGTGAGTTCGCGGAAGAGGTCCGCGTGCCGTTCCAGGGTGGCGCGGAAGCCGCTGTGCCGCTCGTGGAGGTCGGCGGCCATGCCCGCGTACTGCGAGCCCTGGCCGGTGAAGAGGAAGCCCACCTTCGCGGTCCGGTCGCCGGTGCCGTGCACCGTGGTGGCGCCGGGGCTCCGTGCGAGCCAGCTCTCCAGCTCGTCGGCGGCCTCGCGGGCGGAGCCGGCGAGGACGCTGACGCGGTGGGGCAGCCGGCGCCGGCCCACCTGGCTGGTGTGGGCCAGGTCGGCGAGTTCGCCGTCGTGCCGCTCGCGCAGGTCGTCCGCCCAGCGGCGGGCGGCGGCCCGCAGGGTGTCCTCGGTCTTCGCGGAGACGGTGAGTACTTCCCGGGGCAGCGGTTCGGGGGCGGGGGCCGGACGGTCCGGGGCCTGTTCGAGGACGGCGAAGGCGTTCGTGCCGCCGATGCCGAGGGAGTTGACGGCGGCCCGGCGCGGGGTGGCGGCGCCGCTCCAGGGCTCGGCCTCGCGGTTGATGCGCAGTCCGCTGCCTTCCAGGCGCAGCCGGGGGTTGAGCTCCTCGACGTGCGGGCTGGGCGGGAGAACGCCGTGGTGCAGGGACAGCACGGTCTTGATCAGGCCGGCGATGCCGGCGGCGGCCTCCAGGTGGCCCACGAGGGCCTTCACCGATCCGATCGCGGTGCGCGCCTCGTCGCCGAGGGCACGGCGGACGGCGGCGACCTCGAGCGGGTCTCCGAGGAGGGTTCCGGTGCCGTGCGCCTCGACGTATCCGATGGTGGCGGGGGGTGTCTCGGCGACCATGAGGGCCTGGCGCATGGCGGCGAGCTGGCCGTCCAGGGTGGAGGCGCCATAACTGGTCTTGCGGTCGCCGTCGTTGTTGACGGCCGTTCCGCGGATGACGGCGTGGACCGTGTCGCCGTCGCGCAGCGCGTCGGCCAGCGGGCGCAGGACGACCGCGCCGGCGCCGCTGCCGAACACGGTGCCACGGGCGCGGGCGTCGAAGGGGCGGCAGCGGCCGTCGGGCGACAGGATGCCCTGGTCGTGGTGGAGGTAGCCGGTGAGGGAGGGGACCCGGATGGTGACGCCGCCCGCGACGGCCGTGTCGCACTCGCCGAGGAGCAGGCTCTGGCAGGCGAGGTGGACGGCGACGAGTGAGGTGGAGCAGGCGGTCTGGACGGTGAGTGCGGGGCCGGTGAGGCCGAGCTTGTAGGAGACCCGGGTGGCCAGGAAGTCCTTGTCGTTGCCGAGGTGTTCCGGCGAGGCGGTGGGGTCGAGGAACCGGCCTCCGGAGGCGAGCACGTCCGGCAGGTAGCCGGCCAGGACGCCGCCGGCGCCGCCGAACACACCGACGGAGGACATGCCGCGTGAGCCGCTGCCGTACGGCGCGAGCCGGCCCGCGTGCTCCAGCGCCTCCCAGCAGGTCTCCAGGAAGACCCGGTGCTGCGGGTCCATCAGCGCCGCCTCGCGCGGGGTGATGTCGAACAGCCCGGCGTCGAACCGGTCGGTGTCGTCGAGGACGGCCGCGGTCCTGACGTAGTCGGGGTGGTCGATCCACCGCCGGGCGACCCCGCCGGCCCGCAGTTCCTCGTCGGTCAGGTCCCGCATGGCCGTCCGGCCGGCCAGGATGTTGTCCCAGTACCGCGAGAGGTCGGGGGCGTCGGGGAAACGGCCGGCCATGCCGACGACCGCGATCGCGCCGGGAGCCGCGTCCACCGTCTGCTCGGTCATGCCTCGTCCCTTGCCCTGCTGCGCAGTTCACGGGCGCGCAGTGCGGCGGCCCGGCCCGCGGGCGGCTGGGCGGCGGGTGCGGGCTCCGGCGCCTCGGCGGGCCGGCCGGCGTCGCCGGCGGCCAGGTCGTAGGCGCGGTAGAGGTCCGCGACCGTGCGGATACTGGTGATGGGGACGAGCTCGCTGAACGGGTCGAGGCCCAGCTCCACTTCCAGGATCGCGGTGATCCTGGCGAGGTGCAGGGAGCGCAGCCCGAGCTGGTCGACCAGCAGGTCGCCGTCCTTGACCTCGCGGGGTTCGCCGGCGACTTCCTCCACCATGTCGAGGACGACGGCCTTGATGGCTTCTTGGCGACTCAACTGTGGCCTCCGGGACCGATGGGGCTGAGGGAGCGGGCGGACGGGAACGGGCGGCGGTGCGCGGTCAGCATGTGTAGCCGCCGTCGACGGTGATGGTCTGGCCGGTGATGAACCGCGCCCGGTCCGAGACGAGGAAGTCGAAGACGTCGACGATGTCGTCGACCGTGCCCAGCCGGCCCAGCGGGGTGCGGCGGGTGAGCCTGCGGCGGGTGTCCTCGGGCATTCCGGCGGTCATCTCGCTGTCGAAGTAGCCGGGGGCGAGCCCGACGACCCGGATGCCGGCCGGGCCGACCTCCTTGGCGAGGCTGCGGGTGAGCCCGTCGAGCCCGGCCTTGGCCGCGCTGTAGGCGGCCACGCCCTGCTGTCCGCGGACGGCGTTGATGGACGAGATGTTGACGACGCAGCCGCTGCCGCGCGCGAGCATCGGCTTGAGGCAGGCGCGGGTGAGGTGCACCGGCAGGTTCAGGTTGACCCGGAGTGCCTGGTCGAGGGCGGAGGGCGGGGTCGTGGACAGCAGCCCCTCCAGGCCGGTGCCGGCGTTGTTGACGAGCAGGTCGACCCGCCCGTGCCGGCGTACGACGTCCCGGACGAACTCCGCCGCCGCGCCGGCCTGGTCGTCCGCCCCGTCCAGCGGGCTCCAGTGGAGCCGGGCGGGGTCGTCGAGGGAGGCGCGCAGCTTGGTCAGGCCCTCCGACTCGGTGCGGCTGAAGGTGGCCACCCGGTGACCCCGGTCCAGCAGACGGGCGATGATGGCGAGCCCGAGGCCGCGGCTGCCGCCGCTGACGACGGCGACGCGCCCCTCTCCGTCCGCGGGGCCCGCTCCGGGCTCCCGGCTCCCGCCGCTGTGGTTCGTGCGACTCGTCACGCTGCTCATCCGGTCCGTCCCTGGCGCTTGAAACGACTGCCGTGGAGCTTGTCCTCGGCCTGGGTGATGACTGCGGGCACCTGGTGCGGCGCGAGCCGCCCGGCGCAGTGGGCACGCAGCCGTTTGGCCATCGCCCTGGGGTCCTCGGGGTCGATGACCTCGACGGTGGCCGTCACGATCTGTCCGGTGACGGCGTTGGCGCGGCCCCCGACGACGGCGTCGCGGACGTTGGGGGCCTGCAGCAGCACGTTCTCGACGTGGGCCGGGTAGACCTTCTCGCCGCCGACGTTGATGCACAGGGAGCGCCGTCCGACGATCCGCAGCAGTCCGTCGCCGGCCTCCTCCACGGCGTCCCCCGTGTCCATCCAGCCGTCCTCGTCGAACGGGTCGGGGCTGTTGAGGTAGCCGAGCATGCTGCTGGCCGAGCGGATGTGGAGGGTTCCGTCGACGATCCGGGTCTCGAAGCCCTCGCCGCCGACGCGCATCAGCAGTGAGCCCGACGACTCCGACCGGGTGGGCAGGATCCCGGTCTCCGTCAGGCCGTAGGTCTGCTTGAGCCGTACGCCGGGGAAGGTCTCGGCCAGATGGGCGAGCGTGACGTCGCGCATCGGCTCGGTGCCGTAGGTCATCAGCCGCAGCGAGGACAGGTCGTGGTTCTTGTGCGCCCCCGAGATCAGCAGCATGTTCAGGAAGGTGGGCGTGGTGGGGAGGAGTTCGGCCCGGTGCGTCTCGACGGTGCGGCAGATCTCCTCGGCGGTGCGCCGGTTCTCGACGATCACCGTGCCGCCGCTGGTGAGCGTGTGGAAGAGGGTGTTGATGCCGCCGATGTGGTCGAGCGCCATGAACTGCACGGTCCGCAGGGGCCGGCCCTCGGTCGTGCGGAAGCGGTCGAGGAGCCGGGGTAAGGAGTGGACCGCCGCCTTTACCTCGCCGGTGCTGCCGGAGGAGAAGAGGATCAGTCCGGCCTCACCGGCGCGGCGCAGCGAGCGCAGCAGTTCGTGGCTCTGGCCGCCGGGTGCCGGGCGGTGGCTCACCTGCCAGCCGTCCGGTGCGGAGAACTCGAAGACCGTCTCCACTTCGGCGACGTCGAGCCGGGGTGCCCGTGCGTCCGGCGGCGGATCGGCGGGGGCCAGGGGCACCACCACACAGCCGGCCCGGATCAGGGCGAGCACCAATGAGACCGTGCCGACGGAGGTGTCGCCGATCACGGCCACGGAGCTGCCGGGGCGTACGCCGGCGGCGGTCAGTTCGTCGCGCCAGGCGGAGACCCGCGCGGTCAGGCCGGTGTAGTCGGCCCGGCCGCCGCGCCCGGTGACGGCCTCCCGGGCCCCGAAGCCGCTCAGCCGCGTCAGCAGCCAGTCCATGTTCCTGTCCACGTTCACGTCCCCATGCCGGTCGGTGGTCACAGTCGGGTCCCCCGTGCCTGCGTGTCCGGGTCCCCGGCGAGCAGCCGGCGGTCGATCTTGCCGCTGGAGGTGCGCGGCAGGCTGTCGTAGCGGTCGTACGTCGCGGGCACCATGTAGGCGGGCAGACGCTCCGCCAGATGGCCGCGCAGGGCCGCGCGGTCGAGCTCGCCGGTTCCCGTGACCGCCGCGCGGAGGATCGCGAGGGCCGGTCCGGGCTCGTCGAGGCGGACGGCGCACTCGTCGACGCCGGGGGCCTCCAGCAGGACGTTCTCGATCTCCTGGAGGTCGATCCTGATGCCCCGGATCTTGACCTGCTGGTCCTGGCGCCCGAGGAAGTCGACGTCGCCGGACGGCAGCAGCCGGGCGATGTCGCCGGTGTCGTACATCCGCTCCCCCGGCCTGCCGTACTCGGGCACGAACCGCCGGCGGGTGAGCTCCTCGTCACCGAGGTAGCCCCGGGCGACGCCGGCCCCGGCGACGTGCAGGGTGCCGTACACGCCCTCGGGCACGGGCCGTCCGTGCCGCAGCACGTACAGCCGGGTGTTGTCGATGGGGCGTCCGATGGGGACGCGCGCGGCTGGGTCGCCGGGCGGGCAGTCGAAGGCGGTGACGTCGACGGTGGTCTCGGTCGGGCCGTACAGGTTGACCAGCCGGGTGCCGTTCGGGCCGCCGAGGGTGGTGTGGAAGGCCTCCACCATGTAGCCGGTGAGGGTCTCGCCGCTGGAGAACAGCACCCGCAGCCCGCGCAGGGCGCCGGCCAGCCCGGACCTGGCGGCCTCGGCGAGGAAGACGTTCAGCATCGACGGCACGAAGTGCATGACGGTGACGCGGTGCCGTTCGACCGCCTCGGCGAGCGCGAGCGGGAACCGCTCGGCGCCGGGGGCGGGCAGGTACATCCGGCTGCCGGTGAACATCCACCAGAACAGCTCCCAGACGGACACGTCGAAGATGGCGGGCGTCTTCTGGATGAGGGTGTCGTCGGGCCCGATGGGATAGGCGCGCTGCATCCAGCACAGCCGGTTGACGACCGAGCGGTGCTCGACCATGACGCCCTTGGGCGTGCCGGTGGAGCCGGAGGTGTAGATGACGTACGCCAGGTCGTCCGGCGCGGCCCGGTCCTCCAGCGGCTCCGGCGCGGGGCCCCGGGCGACCTCCGGTGCGTCGGGTGCCAGTACCTGCACCGGCAGGCCGAGTCCTTCGGTGAGGGCGGGCGGTCCGACGACCGCGCGGGCGCCGCTGCGCCCGACGATGTCCTTGATGCGCAGGGCGGGGGCCTGCGGGTCGAGCGGGAGGTAGGCGTACCCGGCCTTCAGGACGCCGAGGAGGGCGACCGGCAGGTCGAGCGACCGCTCGGTGAGGACGGCGACGATCTGGTCGCGGCCGTCCCCGAGGCGGCGGCGCAGGGCGTGCGCCAGCCGCTCCGAGCGCTCGTCGAGTTCGGCGTAGGTCAGGGAGGCGTCGTCGGTGCGGACCGCCTCACGGCCGGGGGTGGCAGCGGCCTGCCGGCGAAACACCTGATGGAGGGTCAGGTCGATCGGGAAGGGCCGGTCGGTGGCGTTGTGGCCGCGCAGGACCCGGTCCTCCCGGGCGGGCGGGAGGACGGGGAGCCCGGCCACGGTCCGCTCGGTGCCGGCCGCCGTCTGCGCCAGGAGGTGGGCGAACATCTCGGCGAGCGCCGTGCGGGCCGGCTCGTCGTCGGCGTGGGCCGCGACGAGGCCTTCGGCCGGGTCCAGGTACAGGTGTTGTGCGCCGCCGGTGTCCGGTGCGGCGTCCAGGCGGGTCGCGCCGGGTCCGACGGTCAGCCGGAAGCCGGGACCACCGGGGGCGGTCGTCTCCCGCGGGTCCGGCGGGGTCAGCGCGCCGGCCAGCCGTTCGGCGTACGCGGTGAACGGTTCGGCGGGGTCGACGGCGGTCCGCGCGGTCAGCGTCTTGCCGCCCGACGCGTCGGCCGTGCGGGGCAGGTCGACGAGGTCGACGAGCAGGTCGACCTCGCGGACGAAGCCGGCGTAGTGGAACGCGACGGCGGCGGCCGCCGCGATCGTCCCCAGTGGCACGGGGAGGGGGTCGAGTCCGCGCGGCAGGCCGGTGACGAGCGGGGTGACGGCCCGTGCCATGTCACGCACCCCCCTGCGTGCCGGACCGCAGGACGGCGGGGGCGAGCGCGCGCTCGATGATCTGCGTGGTGCCCTCGATGATGTTGAGGACCTTGCTGTCGCGGTACGCGCGGGCCGTGACGCCCGACTCCAGCACGCCGCGCGAGGCGAGGAGCTGGACGGCCTGGGCGGCGTGCTCCTCCAGGACCCGGCAGACGAAGTACTTCGCCATCAGGATGCGGTCGGAGGCGTCGAGCCGCTCCTCGTCGACGGCGCGGGAGGCCGCCACGCACATCAGTTTCGCGGCCTCCAGGTCCGTGCCCATCCGGGTCAGCAGGTGCTGGATCTGGCCGTGTTCGACGAGGTCGCGACCGAAGGAACGCCGCCCGGACACGAACGCGGCGACCTCCTCGAAGGAGGCGCGGAGCATGCCGAGTGCCATCCACGCGACGGCGTGCCGCCCGTGTTCCAGCGCCTGCGGCACGAGGAAGTTGAGCCCGAAGCCCTCGCGGCCGACGATGTTCTCGGCCGGGACGGCGCAGTCCCGGAACTCCACGCGGGCCAGGGCTGCGGCCCGCAGTCCGAGCGTCTCGCCCATCGGATGGGTGGTGACGCCGGGATCGTCCCGGTCGACCAGACAGGCCACGGACCTGCCCTCCCGCTGGGCGAAAACGAGGAACACGTCCGCGAGGCCGCCGAAGGTGATGAACACCTTGGTGCCGTTCAGCACCCACCCTCCGCCGGACCCGGACCCGGACCCGGGCCGGGACTCGGACGCGGACCCGGCCGCGGGGGCGAGCTCGGTGCCGATGGCGGAGAGGTCACTGCCGGCCTGTGGCTCCGTCATGCAGACGGCCGCGACGCGCTCGCCCGACGCGAGGGCGGGCATGACCTTCCGCCACTGGTGCTCGGTGCCCCAGCGGGCCAGGGTCTGGGCCGCCATGCCATGGACGTTGACCAGGGAGGCCAGGGAGGCGCTGACCCTGCCGAGCGCCTCGTACCGCAGCCCGGTGCGCACCGCCGTGATGCCACCGCCGCCGAACCGGGCGGGGAGCGCGGCTCCCATCAGGCCCTGTTCGGCGCACCAGCGGACGACGGGGCCCGGCAGGGTGCCCGCCCGTTCCCAGTCGGCCGCCGAGGCGGCCCAGGTCTGCGCGACGTGCCGGACGAGATCCGCGTGCTCGCGGTTCTCCTCCTCGGTCAGCAGGTGCTTCACGTCATTCGCCCCATCTGTTGTGCCGCTCGCGGCGGTTACGCGCCCGTGGTGGTCGCGGACTTCGCGAGCACGAGGTCGGCGACGCGGTTGACGGTGGAGAAGTTCTGCAGGTCGAGGTCGGTGACGGTGATCTTGATCCGGAAGGTGGTCTCCAGGAACCCGACCAGCTGGATGGCGAAGAGGGAGTTGACCCGCCCCGTCTCGAACAGGTCCTCGTCGAGCCCGGGGGCGCCACTGGTGTCGTACTGGGCCAGGTAGTCGAGAACGACCTGGATGACTTCTTCACGGTCCGCACGTGCCACGGCGAATCGCTCCTCTCAGTCCTTCGACGGTTGAACGGGGTGAACCGGGCGGTAGCGATAGAACCCTTCTCCGGACTTGCGCCCCAGCCGCTCGGTCTTCACCATTTCGCGGAGCAGGCCGGCGCAGCGGAATTTCTCATCGCCGTACGAGTCGTACAGGTGGTCCAGGGTGAGTGCCACGGTGTCGAGGCCGATCAGATCGGCCGTCTCCAGCGGCCCCATACGGTGACCGAAACATTTCTTGAAAACGGCGTCGACGGTGGCCGGGTCGACTCCCTGTTCCTCGACGACGCGGATCGCCTCGTTGAAGAACAGATGGGAAATGCGGTTGCTGACGAAACCGGGGAAGTCGCCGACGACGACGGCGCTTTTCCCGAGGACTTTCAGCAGTCCCTGGACATATGCGAGACAGGCGTCGGAGGTCTGGTCACCACGCATGATCTCGACCGCGTCCTTGAGATAGGACGGGTTCATGAAGTGGATGCCGATGACATCGGAGGCCCGTTCGGTCTCGGCCGCCAGGCGTCCGATCTGAATGCTGGACGTATTGACCCCGATGCCGACTCCGGGCGGCAGCACCGACTCCAGCTCGCGGTAGAGCCGGCTCTTCACCTCCCAGCTCTCGGTGACGTTCTCCACGACGAATTCGGCGGCCGCCAGATCGGCCGGCCGGGAGGTGAACACGACTCGCTCCAGCGCCTCTTCGGCGGGGATGCGGGGCAGCGAGGGCCGCAGCATCGGGCCGTACAGCACCGCCTCGGCCAGCTCCCGGCGGGCCTGCTCCAGGCGCGACTCGTCGTGGTCGACGAGCACCACGCGAAAGCCGTGCAGGACGAAATCGGCGGCCACGGAGAGGCCGATCCCGCCGGCTCCCACCACGCCGACTGTCCTTGCGGCGCCGTTTTCGGACACACGTCCCCCTCGGTCGTCGATCGCATTGCACTCGTACGCCGGACGAGCCCCGGCTCGCTTCGTTCGGCCGCGTGCGGCCGGTGCCTCAGGCGGCGGTGAGAACGTGCCCGTCGAACACCTGGTGCAGCCGGGCCTCCCGCTCGACCCCCTGCCACCCCTTGGTCTCCAGGATCCGGCCGATCCAGGTCAGGGCGTCGTCCACGTCACGGCGGCCTGCCGAATCACCGGCGGCGGTCCTGCGGTCCAGCTCGCGCAGCGAGGCGTACGCCCGGTCCATGCGCTCGCGCTCCGCGGGCGTGGGCTGGGCGAGGCACCGGGTGCTCGCGGCGAGGGCCAGACAGCGCCGCACCACGTCCTGGTAGTCGTCGGGGCCCAGGGAGAGCGCGGCCATCAGGGCGTCCGGGCCGTCGTGCCGCTCCACGGGCCACGGCCGCACCCGGGTCGTGGTCTTCTGGAGCAGGAACGTCAGCACGTTGCCCGGGCCGAATTCCAGGGCGATCGGGACGTGCGCGTCGGCCAGCCTGCGCTGGACGGTGAGCCACTGCACCGGAGAGGTGAGCTGGTCGGCCAGGAGGAGCCGGCTGCCCTCGCCGCCGGGGTGCTCCTGTCCGCTGACGGTGGAGAGCACGGTGCCGTTCGGCCGGGCGATGTCGACGTCCCGCAGGACGCCGGCCATCTGCCGGGCGGCCTCGGCCATGAGGGGGCTGTGGTAGGGGCCTTCCATACGCAGCGGGAACACCCGGGCGCCGCGCGCCTCCAGCAGTTCCGCCGCCCGTCCGGCGAGCTCCGTCTCGCCGGAGATGGCCACCTGGCGGGGCGCGTCGACGGCCGACACGGTCAGCCCCGGGCCCCCGCCCGCGACGCGGCGGCACACCCGCTCCACGGCCTCGGCATCGATGTCGATGACCCACATCATGGTGCCGTTCAGCGTCCTGGCGGTGTTCCGGATGATCCCGGCCCGCAGGCGGACCAGGTGCAGCGCTTCGGCGAAGCCGAGGGCGCCGGCGCAGCAGAGCGCGGAATACTCACCGAGGCTGTGCCCGGCCAGGTGGTCGAATCGCAGATCGAGTTCGGCGGCGTACGTGCGGTACATCGCGACGCTGGTCACGAAGGTGGCGAGCTGCGCCTCCTCCTGGCGTGCGAGGCGCGCCTTGTTCGACGCGTCGAAGATCAGGGCGGGAACGTCCTGACCCAGGTGGTCGGAGGCCTCGGTCAGAGTCTCTCGATAGCTGGTGAATCGATCGAACAGCTTCTTTCCCATACCGACGCGTTGAGCACCGATCCCCGGAAAGAGTGCGGCCAACCCCGTTTGCACGGCTCACTCTCACTCTCGATGTTCGCGATTGTTCCACTGGTCAAGGCATGCCGATCCGGTAAGACGGGCATACACATGTAAGGGGTTTGGTCTTTTCCGCGAATGTGTGGTGTGCGAGCCTCGCACCGCCGCCCCCGTAGTGCCCCCCTGCTCGAAACACCCTCCGTCAAGCAAAGTGTCAAGTCAACCCTTGACTTCCACATCTCACTCAGGGCTGCATACGGAGCTGAACATTCCGCCCGCGCATGTCAACCCCGCGCGTTCAGGGGCTTTTTGACGCATCATCGGACGAACCTGTCGGGACAACTCCCCCTCCCTGTCCGGTCATCGTCCACTGTTGTCCACAATTCCCCTTGCCTACAACGCCAATGACTTCCACTACTCTTCGGTAGAGGATGCCCGTCGTGGTCATGCATGAAGAATTGCTTCCGCGTCGGACAGCCGATGCCCACCTCGCGGCATGCACGGCCCTTGACCCCGTCAGCGGGGTCTTCCTGGGCATCGAGGGCAGCGAAGTGGCGCTCCCCGATTTCTCCCCCGAGTGGCAGGAGTCGCTCGCAGAACTGGCCCGCGCCACACTCGCCCGGCTCGACACCGCCGAGCGGCAGCCGGGGGCGGCGGACCCGGCGGAGCGGCGGTGCGGCGCGCTCCTGCGGGAGCGCCTCAACGCCGAACTCGCCGTCCACGAGGCGGCGGAGGGTCTGGGGCGGTCAGCAACATGGACACCCCCGCGCACAACGCCCGGGAGATGTTCACCCTGGTCCCCACCGAGAACGCGGACGACTGGGCCGCGGTGGCGCGCCTGCTGCGCGACGTGCCCTCGGCCCTCGGCGGCTACTGCGAGTCCCTGACGCCCGGCCTGGAGCGCGGACTGCTGGGCGGTCCGCGCTCCACGGGCGCCCTCGTCGGCCGGCTCGGCGACTGGCTGGAAGACGGCGACCGCGGCTGGTTCCACGAGTTCGACCAAGGACGGCCCCGATGCGCTGCGGTCCGAGCTCGAGACCGGCGCCACCAGGGCCACCGAGGCGGTCGCCGCCCTCCGGGACTGGCCGCGCGACACCCACGCGCCGGCCGTCGCCGACGCGCCCGACACCGTCGGCCGCGAGCGCTGCGCCCACTGGGCGCGCTACACCCTCGGCTGGGTCAGCGCCAACTGCGAGGGCTGGGCGCTGTACGCGGAGCGCCTGACGGACGAGCTTCCTGACCGACCCCGAGCACCGGCTCGGCCACCTGGACGCCCGGATGATGCGGGCCATGCGGGTGATCGTCGACATCGGCATGCACCTGGGACTCCCGATCCCGGCCGACTCGCCCTTCCGTCCGGGCGAGCGCTGGACCCCCGAACTGGCGAGCGGCTTCCTCGCGGCCCACAGCGGCCGGTCCGCCGGCTACCTCCGCAGCGAGCTGGTGCGCTACCTCTCCACGCCGGGCCAGGCGATCGGGTACAAGCTCGGGGAGCGGGGCCTGGCTCCTCGACCGCGAGAACGCCCGGCGAGCCCGGGGGGACGCCTTCGACGCCAAGGCCCGGCACATGGCGGCCCTGTCCCTGGGCTCCCTCGGCCTGGACGACCTGGTCACGGAGCTGTCCGCGCTCTGACCGCGGCCGGCGGCCGCGGCGACGGCCCGCGACGGCGGTCAATTACGCTGAGGGGGTTACGCGCCCTGAGAGAGATGTGAGCGATGACCGACAGTACGCAGCCGCCGGCCGACTTCGACGCCATGACCCGCGACATCGCGGAGGTCCCGGCCGTCGAGGTGATCGTCACGGTCGCCGTGAACCTGATGAGCGCCGCCGCGGTGAAGCTGGGGCTGACCGAGGAGGGCGACGCCTACAAGGACCTGGACGAGGCGCGCAAGCTGGTGCACGCGCTCGCCGGCCTGCTCGACGCCGGCGCGACGGAGATCAGCTCGTTCCACGCGGCTCCGCTGCGCGACGGCCTGAAGTCGCTGCAGCTGGCGTTCCGCGAGGCGTCGATCGTGCCGGACGAGCCGGGTCAGGGGCCGGGTGAGAAGTACACCGGTCCGGTCTTCGGCTGAGGTCAGTCCCGCACGTAGAAGGGCTCGCCCGGAGGCGTGGCCGAGGCCGGCAGGAGTGCCAGGTCCAGGCCCCGCACCAGGCGGGCCCTCAGTGTTTCGTCGGCCGCCAGGGCGCGCGCGACCCGCTGGGCGGTCTCGGCGGGCGCCGCGTCAGGCGCCAGCACCAGCGCGAGCGTGCCGTCCGCCGTGCCGGGGCCCAGGTGGGCGCGGAGCACGGCGGGCTCGGCGGCGACCACGGCCCGTACGGCGGCGGTGACCGCCGGATCGGCGAGCGGGTCGGTGCTGGTGCGGCCCTCGGCGAGGGCCAGCAGCGCCTGGCCCGTCAGCTGGTAGGGCACCGGGCCCGCGAGGTCCAGCACCAGCGTGTCGGCCTTCTCGTGGGCGGCGGCCTGCAGGGCCTGGTGCAGCGGTACGGCGACGGGGCGGGCGGCCGGGTCCCACAGCGCGAGCGAGGCGATCGACGTGAACGCCGGCAACGCCCGGCGGTCTCCCGCGGTGAGCGTCGGCACGGCCATGTCGCTGGTCTTCTCCCGGCGCAGTCCGTTCTCGTCCTCCTCCACCTCGCCGAGGACGGCGACGACGGGGACCAGCAGCCGGGCGTCCTTGAGTGCCGCCAGCACGCGCGGTTCGGCGGCCCGGTCCCGGGCCCAGGCCGCGAGGGCCTCCGCGAGCTCGGGGTCGGCGGTGCCGTCGTCGTCGGAGAAGCCGGGATCGGGGATGTTCTTGAGCGCCACGCGCCGAGCCTATCCGGAGCTCAGGGGCGCGCCGCGCCGCCCCCGCGCCACAGCACCACGGCGGCGGCCAGCAACAGCACACCGATGCCGCCGGCGACCGGCGCGAGCAGGCCGGGCCCCTCGTCCGCCTCGGCGGCGGCCTTCGGCCCGGGCCCGAAGTACGGCTTGCCGTAGCCGGAGGTCGCGGCCTTCAGGTCCGCCGGGCGCAGTTTTCCGCCCGCCTCGAGGGCGGCGGCGGGGTCGACGGTGCCGTACCCCTTGTCGTCGTCGTGGCCGCCGCCCTCCGGCCGGTCGCGGGCGGTGTCCGTGAGGAGCTTCTTGATCTGGCCGGGGGTGAGTCCGGGGTGCGCCGAGCGGACCAGGGCGACGGCGCCGGAGACGAACGCGGCGGCGGCGCTGGTGCCCCAGCCCTGGTAGTACTTGCGGTCCGGGTCGGGGATGACGATGTCGACGCCGGGCGCGCTGACCGTGGCGTACCAGCGGCTGGTGGAGAAGGCGGCGTGCGTGCCGTACCGGTCGACGGCGGTGACGGCGATGACGCCGGGGTAGGCGGCCGGGTACGAGATGTGGTCGCCCTTCTCGCCGCCGTTGCCGGCCGAGGCGACGACGGCGACGCCCTTGGCGAGGGCGTACTGCACGGCGGCGTCCTCTCCCGCGTCGGGGTGGGCCGACTCGCTGTCGTCCCCCAGGGACAGGTTGATCACGTCGGCGCCGTGGTCGACGGCCCAGCGGATGCCCTCCGCGAGGGCGGTGCCCCGGGTGTTGCGGGCCCTGGCGCGGGCGGGGTCGCCGCCCTCGAGGATGACCCGGACGGGCAGGATCCTCGCCTCGGGCGCGATGCCGAGCACACCGTCCTCGCCGCCGGTCCCGTGTCCGTGACCCGCGATGATGCCGGCCATCGCGGTGCCGTGGCGCGCCCACGCGCGGTCGCCGCGCTTGGCACCGAAGCCGATGAGGTCCTTGCCGGCCAGAACGTTGCCCACCAGGTCGGGGTGGGTCGCGTCGACGCCGGTGTCGAGTACGGCGACGGTCACGCCCTCGCCCTTGGTGGTGCGCCAGGCCTGCGTGGTGTGCATGGCTTCGAGGCCCCACTGCTGGGTGCGGATGGCGTCCGCGTGGGCGGGGGTGGCGGGCAGGACCGCGAACGCTGCGGCGGCGAGGGCGGCGACGGCGGCCGTGAGGGTGCGGTGGCGGTGGCGACGGCTCACTGGGGCTCCTCCGTGGCCTGGGCGACCGTCTTGCGCAGGCCGCGCTCGATGCGGTCGGCGATGCCCTTCGCCTCGTGGCCGAGGCCCGCCTGTGCGGGGGCGGTCGTCTGGCCGGCGGCCATCGCCTCGGCGGCGGGCTGGGGGTCGCCGACGGTGCGTCCGTCGGCGAAGCCGGAGACGGCGTAGACCACGACCGGCGCGTCGGTGAGCACGCTCACCCGCCAGCTGGCGCGCTGCTCGTCCCCGAATCCGGCGGCGACGGTGCCCGCCGCGGGCAGGGTGCGGGGCATGAGGTCGGCGCGCTCGTCGAGGGACTCCCCACCGAAGCGGGTGCGCAGGGCGGCCATGGCACGGGCGTCGCCCTCGGTGAAGACCAGCCCGACGGTCGTGACGCTGGTGGAGGTGGCGTCGGTGTAGGTGGCGCGCAGCACGCGCTCGCAGCCGACCGGGCGGAGCGTCTTGACGAGCAGCGGGTCCAGGGCCTGCGCGCAGGTGTTCTCGGGCGCGACGGCGACGCGCGTCCAGACGCGGTCGGCCGCGCCGGGGCCCGCGCCGTTGCCCTGGAGGGTGCGCGGGAAGAGCGTGTCGACGGGGACGCTGTGCCAGAGGGTGGCGGCCTCGGTGTAACCGTCGCGCGCGGACGGCTCGTCGCCCCCGTCCCCCACGAGCCAGGCTCCGGCGGCGGCGCCTCCGACGAGGCCCAGGCCGAGCACCGCGCAGACGACGGCGGCAGCCGTCCGCGCGGGACGCCGGGTACGGACGGGCCGCAACCGCGTGGTGGTCTCGGCGGGCGCCTCCGGAGGGGCCCAGTAGTTCGGCGCGGACGCGCTCCCGGTTCCGGCTCCGGGCCGCGGCGTCATGTCCACGGCCCCGACGGGCCGCCTCCGCGTGGGCGCGGCCGGAACGGGCCGCAGCCTGGTGGTGGTCTCGACGGCCGGTGCGCCGGCCCCGTCGCGGACGGGCCGCAACCGGGTGGTGGTCTCCGCGGCCCCGGCATCCGCCGACGGCGGCCGGGTGACCGGCGTCGTGGCACCGGCCGCGGGAGCGGCGGACGGCCGCCGCGGGGGCACCGGCGGGCGGGCGTCGTCGGCTCGCGGCGGCACGGCGGGCGCGGCACGGCCCGCCTCCGGCGGAAGCGGAGCGGCGGGCCGGACCGGCGCCGCCGGGTTGGGGGGAGTGGGCCGAGGCCCGCGCTCCGGAGCGGCGGACGGCCGCTGCGGGATCACCGGCGGGCGGGCGTCGTCCGCTCGCGGCGGCACCGCGGGGCGCTCCGGGGGTGCCGGGGGTGCCGAGGCCGCCGGGCGGGGGCCCTCGGCGGCGGAGCTCGTCTCCGGGGGGAGTTCCGGAGGAAGGGGCGTGGAGGGTCGGGGGGTCGCCGGGCGGGCGTCCCGCACGGGCGGCCGGGGCACGGCCGGGGATATCCGCGCGGGGTCCTGGGGGAGCAGGGCGTCGGTGATGCGGGAGGGCGGGCGTTGTGCCTCGGTGCTCATCGGCCCCCCTCGTTGTCGTCCGGATCGCCCCTCGGGGCAGGCCCGTTCGTCAGCGCGTAGGCGTACTCTACGGGCTGGGCGGGCCTCCACGGGAACGTGCCCGCAGGTCGGGGTTGATCTGACCGGAACATCCCCCTACCCCCAGGTAGGCGGGTCTGGCAGGCTCGGGCCATGACTCCCCGTGCCGCTGACCGCGCCCGGTACGACCGGGCCACCGCCCATCTCGACGCTCCCTTCGCCGTCGTCGACCTGGAGGCGTTCGACGCCAACGCCGACGACCTGGTGCGCCGGGCGGGCGGGAAGCCGATCCGGGTCGCGAGCAAGTCCGTTCGGTGCCGGGCGCTGCTGGAACGCGCGCTCGCGCGGGACGGGTTCGCGGGGATCATGTCCTTCACGCTGGAGGAGTCGCTGTGGCTGGCGCGCGCCGGGTTCGACGACGTGCTGCTGGCGTACCCGTCGGCGGACCGGGCCGCCTACGCGGAGCTGGCCGGGGACGCCAAGCTCGCGGCCTGCGTGACCGTGATGGTGGACGACCCGGCGCAACTGGATCTGATCGACCGGGCCCGTGACGGCGGCGGTGAGGAGATCAGGGTGTGTCTGGAGCTGGACACGTCGCTGCGCCTGCTGGGCGGCCGGGTGCGGATGGGGGCGCGGCGCTCACCGCTGCGGGAGCCCGCCCAGCTGGCCGAGCTGGCCCGGTCCGTCGACCGGCGGCCGGGTTTCCGGCTGGTGGGGCTGATGGCGTACGAGGGGCACGTCGCCGGTGTCGGTGACGCCGTCTCGGGGCGGCCGCTGCGGTCCCGGGCGGTCCGGCTGATGCAGGCGGCGGCCCGCCGGGAGCTGGCGGCGCGCCGGGCGGCGGTCGTGTCGGCGGTTCGGGCGGTGGCGCCGGATCTGGAGTTCGTGAACGGCGGGGGGACGGGCAGCGTCCAGCACACGGCCGCCGAGGACGCGGTGACGGAGATCGCGGCGGGCTCGGGACTGTACGTGCCGCGGCTGTTCGACAACTACTCCTCGTTCTCGGGGCGCCCGTCGGCGCTGTTCGGGCTGCCCGTGGTGCGCCGGCCGGGCGTGGGCGTGGTGACCGTGCTGGGCGGCGGGTACCCCGCGTCGGGGGCACCGGGCAGGGACCGGCTGCCGGCGCCGTATCTGCCCGAGGGGCTGCGCTACGACCCGCGGGAGGGGCCGGGCGAGGTGCAGACGCCGCTGCTGGGCGCGTCGGCCGACGATCTGCTGATCGGCGACACGGTGTGGTTCCGGCACGCGAAGGCCGGTGAGCTGTGCGAGCGGTTCGACGCGCTGCACCTGATCGAGGGCGACCGGGTCACGGCGGCCGTACCGACGTACCGGGGCGAGGGCCGTACGTTCCTGTGACGGCGCCGCCCGGACCTCGGCCCGTCAGGGGCCGAGGGTGCTGCCGACCCCGCCGTTCGTGGCGCTGCCGATGGGGCGGATGCCCTCGGTGATCTCGTCCATGAGGGCGAGCGGAGGTCCGTCCGGTCCGGCGTCGAAGGCGAACCGGACGGCGACGGGCGAGCCGCTGCCCAGGGGCGAGGGGAAGACGAGCGTCTGGACGTACCCGCCGGGGCCGGCGCCGGTGGTGACGCGCCAGCGGACGAGGTGGCCGGTGCGTCCCGCGACGACGGCGGGCCGGTCCGCGAGCACCTCGTGGGAGCGGATCCCGCCGTGGAGCCGGTTGCCGAGGGCGTCCTCGTCGTAGGCGCTTGCGGCGGCCTCCTCGATGTCCTGCCGGGCGAGGGCCGTGGGGTCCTGGCTGTCGGTGACGGTGAGGGTGCGGGAGGAGACCGTGCCGTGCTTGCAGAAGCGGTTGGCCGAGCCGGGGCACTCGCTGTCGCCGGCGGTGGTGACGGTCGGCACGTCGTCGGTGGTGTTCTCCGCCCTCTCCCAGCCCGCGGGGACCGGCAGGGTGATGCCGTTGAGCTGGTCCACGACGGTGTCCGGGTCGCCGGAGGAGGCGGTGGGCGAGGCGGACCCGGACGCTGGGGCGGACCCGGAGGGCGCGGTGCCGCCGGTGGCCCGGGCGGTGCCGGCGGGACCGGTGGACGCCGGTGAGCCCCCGGCGTCGTCGGCCGGTTCGTCACCCGGTCCGAGGAGCACGGCCGCCGCCGCGACCACGGCCACCAGGGCGACGCCGCCGGCGGCGAGCGGGACGACCCTGCCGGTCCGGCGCGCGGCCGGCGGCGGGGAGGCGGGCCGGGTGTGAGCGGTCCAGGCCGTGCCGTCCCACCAGCGTTGGCCGGCGGGGTCGCCTGCGTCCGGGTACCACCCCGGGGGAGGGGTCGTCATGCTCATCCGGACACCATAGGGGCCCGGTTCGGGGCGCGTACACGGAGTGCCGCTGATCCCTGACGACGCTGCCGCCGGCCGGCGGCGGGTCCGGCGGCCGGGGTCCGCGCGGGACGACCGGGCGTCGTCGCGACGCCCGGCCGCCGGGTCGGCGGAGCTGGGACGGACTACAGGGGGGTGACGTACGCGCCGGAGATGCCGCCGTCGACGAGGAAGTCGGTGGCGTTGATGAAGGAGGAGTCGTCGCTGGCGAGGAACGCGACGGCGGCCGCGATCTCCTCGGCCTCGGCGAAGCGGCCGACGGGGATGTGGACGAGGCGGCGGGCGGCCCGCTCGGGGTCCTTGGCGAACAGTTCCTGCAGGAGCGGGGTGTTGACCGGCCCGGGGCACAGGGCGTTGACGCGGATGCCGTCGCGTGCGAACTGGACGCCCAGCTCGCGCGACATCGCCAGCACGCCGCCCTTGGACGCGGTGTAGGAGATCTGGGAGGTGGCCGCGCCCATGACGGCGACGAAGGAGGCGGTGTTGATGATGGAGCCCCTGCCCTGCTGCCGCATGTAGGGGATGGCGGCTTTGCAGCACAGGTAGACCGAGGTGAGGTTGACGTCCTGGACGCGCTTCCATGCCTCCAGTCCGGTCTCCAGGATGGAGTCGTCGTCGGGCGGGGAGATGCCGGCGTTGTTGAAGGCGATGTCGACGCTGCCGTAGGTGTCGTACGCGGTCTTGAACAGCGCCTCGACCTGTTCGGGGTCGGTGACGTCGACGCGGACGAAGGTGCCGCCGACCTCGTCGGCGGCGGCCTTGCCCGCCTTCTCGTCAATGTCGCCGCAGACGACGTGGGCGCCCTCGGAGGCGAGGCGGCGCGCGGTGGCCAGGCCGATGCCGCTGCCGGCGCCGGTGATGACGGCGGTGCGGCCCACCAGGCGGCGGCAGATGGTCTCTTCGGTGCGGTCGGTCATGGTCGTCAGGCCTCCGTGCTGATGAAGACGTTCTTGGTTTCGGTGAAAGCGGTGAGTGCGTCGGGGCCGAGTTCGCGGCCGAGTCCGGACTGTTTGAAGCCGCCGAACGGCGTCCAGTAGCGGACGCTCGAGTGGGAGTTGACGGAGAGGTTCCCGGCCCGGACGGCGCCCGAGACGCGCAGGGCGCGGCCGACGTCGCGGGTCCAGATCGAGCCGGACAATCCGTACTCCGTGGCGTTGGCGAGCCGTACGGCGTCCACCTCGTCGTCGAACGGGAGGAGGACGGCGACCGGCCCGAAGACTTCCTCGACGGCGGCGGGCGCGTCGGGTGCGAGGCCGGTGAGGACGGTCGGCGGGAACCAGAAGCCGGGGCCCTCGGGTGCCTTGCCGCGGATGCCCTCGGCGTCCTCGGGGACGTAACCGCGCACCCGGTCTGCTTGCGTCCTGGAGATCAGCGGGCCCATCGCGGTCTCCTCGTCGGCGGGGTCGCCGACGACGATGCCCTCGATGGCGGGGATCAGGAGCTCCAGGAAGCGGTCGTACACGGTGCGCTGGACGAGGATGCGGGTGCGGGCGCAGCAGTCCTGCCCCGAGTTGTCCAGGAACGACATGGGGGTTGCCGCGGCGGCGGCCTCGATGTCGGCGTCGGCGAACACGATGTTGGGGCTCTTGCCGCCGAGTTCGAGGGTCACGCGCTTCACGCGGTCGGCGCACTTGGCCATGATCTGCTTGCCGACGCGGGTCGAGCCGGTGAAGACGATCTTGGCGACGCCCGGGTGTTCCACGAGGGCGTCGCCCACGACCGCGCCCGCGCCGGGCAGCACCTGGAACAGGCCCTCGGGCAGTCCCGCCTCCAGGGCGAGCTCGGCGAGGCGCAGGGCGGTGAGGGGGGTGGCTTCGGCGGGCTTGAGGATGACGGCGTTGCCCGCCGCGAGCGCGGGGGCGGTGCCCCAGGCGGCGATGGGCATGGGGAAGTTCCACGGGGCGATCACGCCGATGACGCCGAGGGGTTCGAGGACCGTGACGTCGAGGCCGCCGGGCACCGGGATCTGCCGGCCGTTCAGCCGCTCCACTCCCCCGGCCGCGTAGTCGAGCAGGTCACGGACGTTGCCCGCTTCCCAGCGGGCGTTGCCGATGGTGTGGCCGGCCTCGCGGACCTCGAGCCGGGCCAGTTCCTCGACGTGGTCGTCGACGACGGCGGCGAAGCGGCGCAGCACGCGGGCCCGGTCGGCCGGGGCCGCCGCCGCCCACCCCCGCTGGGCGGCGGCGGCGCGGCCGACGGCGGCGTCGACGTCGGCGGCCGTGGAGCCGGGAACGGTGGCGACGACCTCCTCGGTCGCGGGGTTGAGGACGACGTGTTCGGTGGGCTGGGTGGTCAAGAAGGCCTCACATGCGTTCGAAGGAGCGGCGCAGCTCCCAGTCGGTCACCGCGGCGTCGAACGCGTCCAGCTCGACCCGCGCCATGTTGCGGTAGTGGGCGACGACCTCGTCGCCGAAGGCCGCCTTGGCGAGCGGGCTGTTCTCCCACAGCTCGGCCGCCTCGCGGAGCGTGGTGGGGACGTGTGCGTACTCGGCGGTGTAGGCGTTGCCCTCGCACGCCTCGGGGAGTTCCAGCCGCTGCTCGATGCCGTGCAGCCCGGCGGCGACCATGCCGGCGACCGCGAGGTGCGGGTTGACGTCCCCGCCGGGAAGGCGGTTCTCGAACCTCATCGAGCGGCCGTGGCCGACCACCCGCAGGGAGCAGGTGCGGTTGTCGTACCCCCAGGCGGCGGCGGTCGGCGCGAAGGACCCGGGCTGGAAGCGCTTGTAGGAGTTGATGTTGGGCGCGTAGAGCAGCGAGAAGTCCCGCAGCGCGACCAGCTGGCCGGCCAGGAAGTGCCGCATGACCTGCGACATTCCGCCGGGTCCGGCACCGGCCATCGCGTTGTTCCCGTCCGTGTCCTGGAGCGAGAGGTGGATGTGGCAGGAGTTGCCCTCCCGCTCGTTGTACTTCGCCATGAAGGTGAGCGAGAGGCCTTCCTGGGCCGCGATCTCCTTGGCGCCCGTCTTGTAGACGGCGTGCTGGTCGCAGGTGACGAGCGCCTCGTCGTACCGGAAGGCGATCTCGTGCTGGCCGGGGTTGCACTCGCCCTTGGCGGACTCCACGGTCAGTCCGGCGGCGGCCATCTCGTTGCGGATACGGCGCAGCAGCGGCTCGATGCGGCCGGTGCCGAGGACCGAGTAGTCGATGTTGTACTGGTTGACCGGGGTCAGGTCCCGGTAGTTCGCGTCCCAGGCCTGCTCGTAGCTGTCCTTGAAGACGATGAACTCCAGCTCGGTGCCGACGTGGGCGGTGAAGCCGTGTCCGGCCAGGCGCTCCAGCTGGCGCCGGAGGATCTGGCGGGGGGCGGCGACGACCGGTGAGCCGTCGTGCCAGGCGAGGTCGGCCACCAGCATCGCCGTACCCTCGTTCCAGGGGACGCGGCGCAGCGTGGACAGGTCGGGGTGCATGGCGAAGTCGCCGTACCCCTTCGTCCACGACGACATCTCGTAACCGTCGACGGTGTTGAGCTCCACGTCCACGGCGAGGAGGTAGTTGCAGCCCTCGGTGCCGTGCTCCAGGACCTCGTCGAGGAAAAAGGGTGCGGCGAACCGCTTGCCCTGGAGCCGCCCTTGCATATCGGGGAAGGCCAGGACGACTGTGTCGATCTCACCACTCGCGACGAGGGCACGCAGCTCCTCGACACCGAGCGGGGGTTTGCGGTCTGCCACGGGATTACTCCTCCTTGGGCCTGCCGGGAGCCATAAGGTATTGCCGAGGACCATTGCTTGGGAAGGGGAAACCGCGAGGTGGCGAAGAAGAACCCGGGGAGCGAGCCGGAGGACCGGCTGGCACCCGTGCTGCGGCCGGTGCGGGCTGGCAACGGCTTCGAGGAGGCGCTGGAGCAGATCCTCCAGGTGATGCGCCTCGGGCTGGTGCCCGGCGGCGAGCGGCTGCCGGCCGAGCGCGAGCTGGCCGAGCGGATGGGCATCAGCCGGGTCACGCTGCGCGAGGTGCTGAAGGTGCTGCAGGAGCAGGGCCTGGTGGAGAGCCGGCGGGGCAGGTACGGAGGAACGTTCGTGCTCCAGCGGCCGCCGACGCCCGGCGAGGGCGAACTGCGGCGGCGGATCGCGGCCGTGGACGTCGAGGACACGCTGCGCTTCCGCGAGGTGCTGGAGGTGGGCGCGGCCGGGCTGTGCGCCGCGCACGGCCTCACCGACGAGGGCGCGGAGCGGTTGCGTTCGGCGCTGCGGGCGACGCACGACGCGCCGCTGGACGACTACCGGCGCCAGGACACCCTGCTGCATCTGACGCTGGCGGAGCTGTCGGGCTCACCGACGCTGACGGCGCAGTACGCCGCGGTCCGGGCGACCGTGAACGACCTGCTGGACTGCATCCCGCTGCTGGTGCGGAACCTGGAGCACTCCCAGCACCAGCACACCGCGCTGGTGGAGGCGGTGCTGGACGGGGACGCGGACGCGGCCCGCGAGGTGATGCGGGAGCACTGCGCGGGCACCGCGGCGCTGCTGCGCGGCTTCCTCACGTGAAGGCACGGTGGGGGGGCGGCGTAACCCGGAAGCGGCGGGCGCCGTAACCCGAAAGTAACGCACGGGTCTTGCGTTCCCGCCTGAGCGCCGCAAAGGTATGGGTCCATTCCATTGGGCCCGATGCGGGAGCTCTGCTGCCATGACGCTCGAAGACACCAAGGACACCTCCGCGCCGGCGGACGACTATCTCAAGCGCCGCGCCCTCCGGCAGGGCAGCGCCGGCTGGCTGCTGCTGACCGGCCTCGGCGTCGGTTACGTCGTCTCCGGCGACTTCTCCGGCTGGAACATCGGTCTCGCCGAGGGCGGCTTCGGCGGGCTGGCGATCGCCACGGTCCTCATGGGCGTGATGTACGCCTGTCTGGTCTACGCGCTCGCCGAGCTCTCCGCGATCCTGCCCGCCGCGGGCGGCGGCTACGGCTTCGCCCGCCGCGCGCTCGGCACCTGGGGCGGCTTCCTGACCGGCACGGCCATCCTCATCGAGTACATCCTCGCCCCCGCCGCCATCTCGATCTTCATCGGCGACTACGTCGAATCGCTGGGGCTGTTCGGCCTGGAGTCGGGCTGGCCGGTCTACCTGGCCTGCTTCGCCGTCTTCATCGGCATCCACCTGTGGGGCGTCGGCGAGGCGCTGCGCTTCAGCCTGATCGTGACCGCCGTCGCGGTGGCGGCGCTGCTGATCTTCGCGGCGGGCGCCTTCACGGAGTTCAGGGCGAGCGGCCTGGACGACATCCCCGTGACCGACGCCGCGGGGGCGAACTCCTGGCTGCCGTTCGGGCTGCTCGGCATCTGGGCGGCGTTCCCGTTCGGCATGTGGTTCTTCCTGGGTGTCGAGGGGGTGCCGCTGGCCGCGGAGGAGGCCAAGGACCCGGTGCGGTCCATGCCGCGCGCGCTCTCGCTGTCGATGCTGATCCTGGTGCTGCTGGCCGTGCTGACGTTCTTCGCCGCCACCGGGGTCCGGGGCTCCGCCGCCATCCAGGACGCGGGCAACCCACTGGTCGTGGCGCTCGAGGGCGACGGCGGGCCCACCGCGCTCAGCCGGTTCGTCAACTACGCGGGGCTCGCCGGTCTGGTGGCCTCCTTCTTCTCCCTCATCTACGCCGGTTCGCGCCAGCTGTTCGCCCTCTCCCGGGCCGGCTACCTGCCCCGTTTCCTGTCGCTGACCAGCCGCCGCAAATCCCCCTACCTGGGGCTGCTGATCCCCGGCGCGATCGGCTTCGCGCTGGCGGCGGGCAGCGGCAACGGGGCGCGGATGCTGAACATCGCGGTGTTCGGCGCCACCATCAGCTACGCCCTCATGGCGCTCTCCCACATCGTGCTGCGCCGCCGGGAGCCGAACCTGGAGCGGCCGTACCGCACCCCGGGCGGGGTGGTGACCTCGTCGGTCGCCTTCGTGCTCGCCCTGTCCGCGCTGGTGGCGACCTTCCTGGTCGACAAGGACGCGGCGTTCATCGCCCTGGGGGTCTATGTCATCGCCCTGGCCTACTTCGCCTTCTACAGTCGGCACCGTCTCGTCGCGAACGCGCCCGAGGAGGAGTTCGCGGCGCTGGCGGCGGCCGAGGCCGAGCTCGAACGCAAGTGAGCACCACCGAGAGGAACCTGCTGTGCCCAAGCCGCTCATCGGCGTGACGACCTATCTGGACCCGGCCAAGTGGGGTGTCTGGGAGATGCCCGCCGCACTGCTGCCGGAGGGGTATCCACGCCTGGTCCAGGCGGCGGGTGGCATCGCCGCGATGCTGCCGCCGGACGCGCCGTCCGCCGCCGCCGCGGTGGTGGCCCGCCTCGACGGCCTCGTCGTGGCGGGCGGCGCGGACGTCGCGCCCGACTGGTACGGCGCCGAGCGGGACCCCCGTACGGGCCCGCCGGCGCCCCGGCGCGACGCCTGGGAACTCGCTCTGATCAGTGCGGCCCTCAACTCGGGCACACCTCTGCTGGGCATCTGCCGGGGCATGCAGCTGCTCAACGTCGCCCTCGGAGGCACCCTCGTCCAGCACCTGGACGGCCACACGGGCGGGGTGGGTGTCTTCGGCGAGCACGAGGTGAAGCCCGTTCCCGGCACGCTGTACTCCTCCCTCGTCCCGGAGGCGGTGCCGGTCCCCGCCTACCACCACCAGGCGGTGGACCGGCTGGGTGACGGTCTGGCCCCGTCCGCCCACGCGGAGGACGGCACGATCGAGGCGATCGAGCTCGCGGAGACCTGGGCGCTGGGCGTCCAGTGGCACCCGGAGATGGGTGAGGACCTCAGGGTGATGACCGGACTGGTGACGGCGGCCGCCTGAGCGGCGTGGCCGCGGGAGCCGGGCCCGTGCGTCGGGGGCCTCGCCGTCGCACGGGCCCGCCGTCGTGCACCACGCCGCCGCACGGGGCCGGGCGGGGCACCAGCCGTGCGCCGGGCGGTCAGGCACCACCCCGGGCCAGGGACAGCAGGTCCCTGGCCGGGCCCGTCGGGAGGGGGCCGGTCGGCCACACCGCCCGCAGGGCCCGGCGGAGGCGCACCCCCTCCACCGGGATCTCCACCAGGCGGCGGGAGGCGAGTTCCTCGGTGACGGCGAGCTCGCTCAGGACCGCCGGGCCGGCCCCGCTCACCGCGGCCGCCTTCACGGCGGTCGTGGAGGCCAGCTCCAGGAGCGGGTCCGCGAGCCCGCCGTGCCCGGCGACGGCGGAGTCGAGGACCTGGCGGGTGCCGGAGCCGTACTCGCGCAGGATCAGCGGGGTGGCCGCCAGCTCCGCCGGGGTCAGCGGGGCACGGCGGCGGGCCCAGCGGTGGGAGGGAGCGGCCACCACCACGAGCCGGTCGTGGGCGACGGCGACCGCGTCCAGCCCGTCCGGCACCGTGAGGCCCTCGACGTACCCGAGGTCCGCCTCGCCGGCGAGCAGGCTGGCAGCGACCGCCGCCGAGTTCCCGGCCTGGAGCGATACGGCGGTGTCGGGCCGCTCCGCGCGCAGGGCGATCAGCCAGCCGGGCAGCAGATATTCGGCGATGGTCATGGAGGCGGCGACCCGCAGCCGGGAGTCACGCCGGTCGCGCAGTGCCTGGGCGCCCGCGTCGAAGGCCTCGGCGGCCTCGACGACCCGCCGGGCCCAGTCGGTGACCAGCGTGCCGGCGGCGGTGAGGCGGGAGCCCCGCGGGGAGCGGTCCACCAGGGCGACACCCAACTGGCGCTCCATGGACCGGATGCGGCTGCTGGCCGCGGGCTGGGTGATACCGGTCTCCCGGGCGGCCCGGCCCAGGCTGCCGTGCCGGGCGACGGCGAGCAGCAGTTCCAGGGCGCCGAGATCGGGCACACGATGAGAGAGGCTCATAAAGTCAGCTTATGGGGTCATTGGAACCTGATCTCTGGTTGGGGCCGCGGCCTACGGCGAGAGTGGCGGCCATGGCCACACTTACGGAGCCTCTGAGCCCCACCCGCCCCACCGCCGTCCGGTACCTCGGCCCCAACTGGTACGCCACGGTGATGGGCACGTCGATCGTCGCCGGCGCGGGGGCTTCGCTGCCGGTCGCCGTACCCGGCCTGCGAACGGTCTGCGCGGCTTTCTGGGCCCTGTCGCTGCTGATGCTGACCGCACTCCTCCTGGCCCGCGCCACCCACTGGGCCTACCACCGCGACCAGGCCCGCGCCCATCTGCTGGACCCGGCTGTCGCCCCGTTCTACGGCTGTCTGGCCATGGCGATGCTCTCCGTCGGCGGCGGTGCCGTGATCGTCGGCCGGGACTGGATCGGCACGGGCGGCGCGGTGGCGCTGGACGTGGTGCTGTACGTGGCGGGCACGGCGGTCGGCCTCACCGTCGCGGTGGCGATCCCCTATCTGATGGTGGTGCACCACAAGCTCGAGAGCGCCTCACCGGTGTGGCTGCTCCCGGTCGTGGCGCCCATGGTCTCCGCCGCCCTCGGCCCGCTGCTGGTACCGCACCTGCCGCCGGGCCAGTGGCAGCGGACGCTGCTCCTCGCCTGCTACGGCATGTTCGGCCTCAGTCTGCTGGCGACCCTGATGATGCTGCCCCTGGTCCTTGGACGGCTGCTGACCGGCGGGCCGCTGCCGGCCGCGCTGACCCCGACGCTCTTCCTGGTGCTCGGCCCGCTCGGGCAGTCGACGACCGCCGCGAGCGCCTTCGCCGAGGCCACCCCGGGCGTGCCGTACGCCGCGGCCCTCGCGGTGATCTACGGCGTGCCGGTGATGGGGTTCGCGCTGCTGTGGCTGGCGCTGGCCGGTGCGATGGTGCTGCGCGCCCGGCGGCGGGGCATGGGTTTCGCGATGACCTGGTGGGCGTTCACCTTCCCGGTAGGCACCTGTGTGACCGGCGCGGAGGGGCTGGCCCGGCACACCGGTCTGACGGCCCTGCGCTGGCTCGCGGTCGGGCTGTACGTCTTCCTGCTGGCGGCCTGGCTGACCGCCGCCTTCAGGACCGCGCGCGGACTGGTCGGCGGAGGGCTGCTCGCAGCGCCGCCGGCGCCGCGGCCAGCGACGGCCCGTACCAGGTGAGGTGGCGCCCGTCGACGAGGGCGGCGGGCAGCCCCGGGAACGCCTCGGGCCCGTCGACCGCGGTGAAGCGGTACGGCTCGTCCGGCAGCACGACCAGATCGGCGCCGGACGCGCGCAGCTCGTCCAGCGGGACACGCGGATAGCGCTCGGGGTGGTCCGCGTACACGTTGACGACGCCGAGGCGGGCCAGCACGTCCCCGGCGAAGGTGTCCCGGCCGAGGACCATCCAGGGCCGCCGCCAGACCGGCACCACCGCGCGGCCGTACGGCTCCGGGGTCACCGCCGCCCAGGCCTCCTCGGCCTCGTCCAGCCAGCGCGGCCGGCCGGCCGCCCCGCAGGCCCGCAGCACCCGGTCCAGCTCGCGGAACGCCTGGTCCAGATCTCGCACCTCGGTGACGAGTACGTCCAGCCCGGCCGCCCTCAGCGCCGCCAGGTCGGGCTCGCGGTTCTCCTCCTCGTTGGCGACGACGAGATCGGGGCGCAGCGCAGCCACCGTCGCGACGTCCGGGTTCTTGGTGCCGCCGATCCGGGTCACGTCCAGGCCGGCGGGGTGGCTGCACCAGTCGGTCGCACCGACCAGCCGGCCGGGCGCGCCGGCGGCGATCGCCTCGGTGAGCGACGACACCAGGGAGACGACCCTCGTCACCCCGGCCGTCATGCCGGCTCGATGTGTTCGGCGACGTTGACCACGAGGAGCCGGGTGCCGGGCCCGGCGGCGCGCCAGCGGTGGCGCACCCCGCCGGACAGGTACATCGTGTCGCCCCGCTCCAGCCGGTACGCCCGGCCCTCGGCCTCCACCTCGGCGGAGCCGTCCGCCAGGTACAGCAGGGCGTCGTTGCGCAGCACGATCTCGCGTCCGGCGTCGTGTTCGCCGGTGAACTCGTCGGCGTGCATCTGGTGCTCGCCGCGCACCAGGGGACGCATCCCGGGCAGCCCGGCGTCGTCGGCGGCCCGCACGACATCGACGGTGCGGGCGGAGTCGGCGGCGTCGAGGAGCTCGACGGCGGTGGTCTTCAGGGCGTCGGCGACCCGCTGGAGCGATCGCATGCTGGGCCGGGCGCGCTCGTTCTCGATCTGGCTGAGAAAGGGCACGGAGAGCCCGCTGCGCTCGGCGACCGCGGCGAGGGTGAGCGACAGCGCTCTGCGCCTCCTGCGGACGGCCGCGCCCACGCGAAGCGCTTCCTTGTCGTCCATGTCTCGGCTCCCTCCCTCATCGACCACCTTACGCAGCGGCGGTCCACCGAGGAGCGCAACGGGTGAAGCCGCCGGCCTCAGGGGGCGGTCGCGGGGATGCCGAACGGGGTGTCCGGCGGACAGGGCCGGTTCGGGGAGCGGCGTCATGCGGCTTCGGATCCGAGGCGGAGGAGTGAGCCGACGCGGTGGGGGCACCTGCCGGGCCCGGAGGGCTACGGACGACGCCGGGGAGGGAGTCGCGGGGCGCCGCGGGCCCGGCGTGATCCACCGGGCACCCCACGAGGGCGGGCCCCGCCGCCGTCGACGGGGCCCGCCCTGCCCACCATGGTGCTACTTCCCGGCCGCCTTGTCCCCTACCGGAGCCCCTGTGTCGACCGCACGGGGGTGTTGTTTCAGCCACGCCCGGACGGCCTCCCACTCCTGGCCCCTTCCGGCCTTCCGGATCTTCGCCCCCAGGCCGGTGACCTGCTGTGTTCCGCCACCCGGAAGCCTTCGGCCAGGCGCCGGCCTCCCGGTGGTCGGCCGTGGCGTACGCCCGCTTGGGCCCGGCCGGCATGCCGGGCGGCGAACCGTCGACGACCTCGTACCCGCCCTCCAGGCCATCCCCCTCGAGCACCTTGTCCTCGAGGATGCCCCTCATTCCGCCACTCGGCTCGATCCCGATGATGCGCCCCTTGAACTGCCCCGCCCCGCCAGGTGCCCCGGGCCGTCGTGCGACCCGGCTGTCGGTGGGGTGCGGCATGATCGGGGGTGTGACGCGACGCCTGATGCTCCTCGACACCGCCTCCCTGTACTTCCGGGCCTACTTCGGGGTTCCCGACTCCGTGAAGGCCCCGGACGGCACGCCCGTCAACGCCGTGCGCGGGCTGCTGGACTTCATCGCGCGGCTCGTCCAGGACCACCGTCCGGACGACCTGGTGGCCTGCTGGGACGCGGACTGGCGGCCGCACTGGCGCGTCGAGCTGATCCCGTCGTACAAGGCGCACCGCGTCGCCGAGGAGACGCCTGCGGGGCCGGACGAGGAGGAGATCCCCGACACCCTCTCCCCGCAGGTCCCGGTGATCGAGGACGTGCTGGACGCGCTGGGCATCGCCCGGGTCGGCGTCGAGGGGTACGAGGCGGACGATGTCATCGGCACGCTCACCGGCCGGTCGGCGGGCCCGGTCGACATCGTGACCGGGGATCGCGACCTGTATCAGCTGGTGGACGACGCCCGGGGCGTGCGGGTGCTGTATCCGCTCAAGGGCGTCGGCAGCCTGCAGACGACGGACGAGGCGTGGCTGCGCGCCAAGTACGGCGTGGACGGGCCGGGGTACGCCGACCTGGCCCTGCTGCGGGGCGATCCCAGCGACGGGCTGCCGGGCGTGCCGGGCATCGGCGAGAAGACCGCGGCGAAGCTCCTGGACGCCTTCGGCGACCTGGCCGGGATCATGGCGGCGGTGGACGACCCCGCGTCCGGGCTCACGCCTGCCCAGCGCAAGCGGCTGGACGAGGCCCGGGACTATGTGGCCGTCGCGCCCAAGGTGGTGCGGGTCGCCGCGGACGTACCGCTGCCGGACTTCGACCCCGAGCTGCCGGGCGAGCCGCGCGACCCCGCGGCCCTGGAGGAGTTGTCGGCGCGGTGGGGCCTCGGTGGATCACTGGAGCGTTTGCTCTCCACGCTCCGGAGATGAGTGTTAGCTTAGGCAATCCTAAGCAAGCGGCTTTTTACGGAGAACGGGGAAGCACCGTGGCGGAACAGCCTGCCCGCAAGACACCGACCACGCACGAGGCGCGCGTCGTGCGCACCGAGCGGCTCACCCCGCACATGGTGCGCGTCGTCCTCGGCGGTGAGGCGCTGGCGAGCCTCGGCGCGGACGTGTTCACCGACCACTACATCAAGCTGCTTTTCCCGCCGCGGGGGGTGACCTACCCGGAGCCCTTCGACACGGCGCGCATCCGTGAGGAGTTCCCGCGCGACCAGTGGCCCGCGACCCGCACGTACACGGTCCGGGCGTGGGACGCGGCCCAGCGGGAGCTGACCGTCGATTTCGTCGTCCACGGCGACGAGGGACTGGCCGGCCCGTGGGCCGCGCGTGCCCAGGTGGGCGAGGTCGTCCGCTTCCTCGGCCCCGGCGGGGGATACGCGCCGGACCCGGCCGCGGACTGGCACCTGCTCGTCGGCGACGAGAGCGCGCTGCCGGCGATCGCGGCGTCGCTGGAGCGGATGCCGGAGGGTGCCGTCGGGCACGCTTTCGTCGAGATCGCGGGTCCCGAGGAGGAGCAGAAGATCGCGACGCCGTCCGGCGTGGCGGTCCTCTGGGTGCACCGCGGCGACCGCCCGGTCGGCGAGGCCCTCCTGGACGCGGTGCGCGGACTGGAGTTCCCGGCCGGTGACGTGCACGCCTTCGTCCACGGGGAGGCCGGCTTCGTGAAGGAGTTGCGCCGGCACCTGCGCCTGGAGCGGCAGATCCCCCGTGAGCGGCTGTCGATCTCGGGGTACTGGCGCCAGGGCCAGACGGACGAGGCATGGCGTGCGGTGAAGCGCGAGTGGAACGAGCAGGTGGAACGCGAGCAGGAGGGCCCGGCAGCGGCCTGACCCCCGGAGCGGCGCCGCACGGTCGTGCGGCGCCGTTCTGTTTTCCGCGGCGGTCCGCCGGGGGGCGGGTGGGACCGCTCGGGTCGGGGACCGCCTCTGAGCGGCTCAGACGGAGCCCTGCTCGTCGCCGTACGTCTGGGCCGATGCGTCGACCTGGGCGAGCCGGCGCAGGGCCGTGAGCACCGCGTCCCCCAGGACCGAGCCGATCACCACGCTCTCCACCAGGTCGTCCCGGCCCACGTTGCGGGCCACGTACGCGAGATCGGCCGCCGCGACGCGCTCGGCGGCGGCCGCGTACTCGTCGAGCACCTCGACGAAGGCGCCGTGCCCGACACGGTCCAGTGCGGCGAGCGCCACCGCGAGCGACTCGGCCTTCACACTGCGCGGGTCCCCGCGCCAGCCCCGACGGGCGATCAGCTCCGCGACCTGTTCGCGGGCCGCCTCCAACTCGGCGTCGGGTTCGCCGCCGTGGCGCGGCACGATGCGACCGGTGACCTCGCCGAGCACCTTGTGCACCGAGCGGCCGGGGTCGTCGACGGCTTCGAGCACATCACGGACGCCCGCCACGGACAGCCCGCCCACGTCGAGCATGGCCCGGATCAGCCTCAGCCGGCGCTCGTGCGACTCGTCGTAGCGCGCCTGGTTGGGGCTGCTCAGCTCACCGGCATGCAGCAGCCCTTCGCGTACGTAGTACTTGATCGTCGCGACCGAGACTCCGGTCCTGCGGCTCAACTCACCGACACGCATGCCCTGCTCGTTTCTCCTTGCCAACACGTCACCCCATCATAGATAGTTTCACTATCGGATAGCGGAGAGCGCCGCTATCTATTCATGGGGGTGTCGTATGTCCTTACTCAAAATGCACCGGCCGCTGGTGGTCTTCTCCGGCGCGATGGTCGTCCTGGCCGTCGTCTCGGCCGTGGGGCTGGTCGTCGACAACCGGGTGCTCGTGGGCGCGCCGATCTGGTTCAAGCCGTTCAAATTCGCCGTCTCGTTCGTGGCGTACTGCCTTTCCCTCGCGTGGATGCTGTCCCTGCTCCCCCGCTTCCGGCGGACCGGATGGTGGGCGGGCACGGTGGTGGCCGTGGCCAGCGCGGTGGAGATGCTGATCATCACGGCCCAGGTGATCCGGGGCAGGCGCAGCCACTTCAACTCCGAAACGCCCTTCGACGAGGCGCTGTTCAGCGCGATGGGGGCCACGGTCGTCGTCCTGTGGAGCGCCACACTGGTCATCGCGGTGCTGCTCTTCCGTGCCCGTCTCGCCGACCGGGCGTCGGCCTGGGCGATCCGGTGGGGAGCCGTCATCGCCCTGGCGGGCGCCGGCATCGGCTTCCTGATGGTCCAGCCGGCCCCCGGCCAGGTACGCGGCGTCTCCAAGGTGATCGGCGCCCACAGCGTCGGCGTCCCCGACGGCGGCCCCTCGATGCCGCTGACCGGCTGGTCGACGACGGGCGGCGATCTGCGCATCCCGCACTTCGTCGGCATGCACGCCCTGCAGCTGCTCCCGCTCTTCCTGCTGCTGCTGCTCGCCCTGGCCCCTCGCTTCGCCCCACTGCGCGACGAACGGGTACGGCTGCGGCTGGTCCTGGTCGCCTCGGCGGTCTACGCGGCCGTCTTCGCCCTCGTCACCTGGCAGGCCCTGCGCGGCCAGCCCCTGATCCACCCGGACGGGACCACCCTCACGGCCGCGGTCCTGATCACGGCCCTCGCACTGGTCGGCGGACGGGCCGCCCTCCGGACACCCACCCTGGAGCCTGTGGCATGACGGTCTTCTTGTTCGAACTGTCCTTCTTCCTGGCCGCCCCGGTCTGGCTGCTGATGATCCTGGCACCCTCCTGGTCCTGGACCTCCCGGATCGCCACGTCCCCGCTGACGGTCGTCCCGATCCTCCTGGTCTACCTGGGCCTCGCGATCCCGGTCTTCCCGGAGCTCTGGACGGCGGTACGCGAACCGGACCTGGAGACGTTCCGTCGGCTGACCGCCCTCGCCGACGGCGCGGGCGCGATCTGGGCCCAGGTCATCGCCTGGGACCTGCTGATCGGTCAATGGATGTTCCTCCAGTCCCGTAAGCTCGGCCTTCACCCCCTGCTCACCGGCCCGCTGCTGGTCCTGACGATCCTGCTGTCCCCGATAGGCCTGCTGATCTTCCTCACGCTACGGGCGGCCCGTACCCGCACCCCCGTCCACGACCCGCCTGACAGGCCCGGCCCACACCTGGGGTACGACGCCACATTCGCCACACGCCCTGGGGGCCACCAGCCACAGCGGGCCGGCACCTAAGCTGTGCCGATGGATACGGATCGGGTCGTCGGAGCGGTTCTGGGCTCGGCCGTGGGTGACGCGCTGGGCGCACCTTTCGAGTTCGGGCCCAGGGGAGTGTTCTCTGAGCGCTTCCCGGACGGTGTCGGCGAGATGTGCGGCGGTGGCGGCTGGGACCCGGGTGAAGCCACCGACGACACGCAAATGGCCGTGCTGGTCGGTGAATCCCTGCTGGAGCGCGGCGGCCTCGATCTGCCCGATGTATTCGACCGGTTCCGCCGCTGGGCCGCGGCCGAGCCCAAGGACATCGGGCTGCAGACCGAGGCCGTCCTGATGAGCGGCGACTCGTGGGACCTCGCGGCCGCCCGGCACTTCCAGGTCAACGGCCGTGCCGCCGGGAACGGTTCGCTCATGCGGGCCGCCACGTCCGCGGTGTACTTCGCCCATGAGGGCGGCGCCGCCGCCATGGCAGCGGCCCGGCGGATCGCGGCGCTGACGCACGGGGACCGTGCGGCGTGGGAGGGGACGGCGCTGATGCACGAGCTGATCCGCGTCGCACTGCTGGGTGACGACCCGTCGGGCGCGGTTCCGGGGGCTCTTGCCTCGGTCCACCCCGACCACCGGGAGCGCTGGGCCGTCGTCCTGGACGCGCGATGGCATCCCGACGACGCCACCGAGTTCAACGGCGCCGTGTGGCCGTGCCTGGGCTCGGCGTTGTGGGCGCTGCGCACGACCGGATCGTTCGAGGAGTCCCTCGCTGCCGCGATTGATCTGGGCGGGGACACCGACACGGTGGCGGCGGTGACCGGGGCCCTCAGCGGGGCGGTGTACGGCGCGGGGGCGATCCCCTCGCGCTGGACGGAGCCGCTGCACGTCCCGCTGCCCGGGCACGGGGACCGGATCCTCGCCGCTCCGCAACTCGTCGCGCTCGCCGAAGGCTTGGGAGCGGCCTGAGCCGCACGGCCGGGGGCCGGCCGGATCGTGATCCGGCCGGCCCCCGCCGTCCCTCGTCGCGCTCAGCCCACCGAGCTGTAGGCCACGACTCCCCGCAGCAGTGCGTCCACGGCCTTGCGGGCGTTCTTCGCCACCGTGCTGTTCTCGCGGGGCGCGGCCGCCGCGATCTGTCCGAGGACGTCGATGACCTGCTTGCACCAGCGGACGAAGTCGCCCGCGGGCATCTCCGCCTCGCGGAGGACCTCGTCGAGGCCCTTGTCGGAGGCCCACTGGTAGGCGGCCCAGGCGAAGCCGAGGTCGGGTTCGCGCTGACCCACGCCTTCCGCCTGGTTGATCCTGAACTCCTCCTCCAGAGCGTCCAGCCGGCCCCAGATCCGCACCATCTCTCCGAGCGCGGCCTTGGCCCTGCCCGAGGGGAGCTTCGGTGCGACGGCGTCGTCGGCCTGGCGGGCCTCGTAGACCAGCGCCGAGGCACACGCGGCGAGTTCGGCCGGATTGAGCCCCTCCCACACGCCGTCACGCAGGCATTCGCTGGCCAGCAGGTCCAGTTCGCCGTACAGCCGGGCGAGGCGCTTGCCGTGTTCGGTTACCTCGTCGCCGCGGAGGTAGTCCATCTCTGTGAGGAGGGCGACGATGCGGTCGAAGGTGCGGGCGATGGTGTTCGTCCGTCCCTCGATGCGCCGCTCCAACTGCCGCGTGTCACGCTTCAGCCGGTGGTACCGCTCGGCCCAGCGCGCATGGTCCTCGCGCTCGTCGCAGCCGTGACAGGGGTGCGCGCGCAGGGCCGTGCGCAGCCGGGCGATCTCGCGGTCGTCGGCGGCCGCGGACCGCTTCTTGTGGTGCCGGTCGGGCACGATGTGCCCGGCCTTGGTGCGCAGTGCGGACGCGAGGTCGCGGCGCGACTGCGGGGAGCGCGGGTTGAAGGACTTCGGGATCCGCATCCGCTCCAGCGCCTCGACCGGCACCGGGAAGTCGATCGAGGCGAGTCGCTTGACCTGCCGTTCGGCGGTCAGGACGAGCGGGCGCGGCCCGTCGTGGTGGTCGAAGCCGCGGTGGCCGTTGGAGCGGCCGGCCGACAGGCCGGGGTCGAGGACGAGCGCCAGTCCGGCGTACTTGCCGGTCGGCACGTGGATCACGTCACCGGGCTTGAGCCTCTCCAGGGAGGTGGCGGCGGCCGCGCGGCGCTGGGCCGCGCCCTGCTTGGCCAGTTCGGTCTCGCGCTCCTTGAGGTCACGGCGCAGCTGCGCGTACTCCTCGAAGTCGCCGAGGTGGCAGGTCATGCCCTGCCGGTAGCCCTCGAGGCCCTCTTCGTTGCGCTGTACCTGGCGCGAGATGCCGACCACGGAACGGTCGGCCTGGAACTGCGCGAACGACGTCTCCAGCAGCTCGCGCGAGCGGTGCCGGCCGAACTGGTCGACGAGGTTCACGGCCATGTTGTACGACGGCTTGAAGCTGGAGCGCAGCGGGTACGTGCGCGTGCCGGCGAGGCCCGCGAGGTGTCCGGGGTCCATGCCGCGCTGCCAGAGCACCACGGCGTGGCCCTCGACGTCGATGCCGCGGCGCCCGGCCCGGCCGGTCAGCTGGGTGTACTCGCCCGGCGTGATGTCGGCGTGCTGCTCGCCGTTCCACTTGACGAGCTTCTCCAGGACGACCGACCTGGCGGGCATGTTGATGCCCAGTGCCAGGGTCTCGGTGGCGAACACCGCCTTGACCAGGCCGTGGACGAAGAGTTCTTCGACGACTTCCTTGAACGTGGGGAGCATGCCGGCGTGGTGGGCGGCAATGCCCCGTTCCAGGCCTTCGAGCCACTCGTAGTACCCGAGGACATGGAGGTCCTCTGTCGGAATCGACTCCGTGCGGGCCTCGACGATCTCGCGCACGCGCCGGCGTGCCTCGTCGTCGTTGAGCCGCAGCCCCGCGTACAGGCACTGCTGCACGGCGGCCTCGCAGCCGGCCCGGCTGAAGATGAAGGTGATGGCGGGGAGGAGTCCTTCGGCGTCGAGCCGCTCGATGACCTCGGGGCGTCCCGGCGTCCAGATGCGCGACCGCTGGCGGCGTTCCCGCTCGCGATCGGCCTCGCGGATCGTCTTGCCGCGCCGCCGGTCACGGCCGTTGAACGGCCGGGAGTTCTCCATGCGGGCGAGGCGGACCAGATCGGGGTTGACCTCGCGCCGGCCGGCGCCCCGGCCGCCGTGGTCGGTCTCCTCCTCGAAGAGGTCGTAGATCCGGCGGCCGGCCAGGACGTGCTGCCAGAGCGGGACGGGCCGGCTCTCGGAGACGATCACCTCGGTGTCGCCGCGGACGGTGTCGAGCCAGTCGCCGAACTCCTCGGCGTTGGAGACGGTCGCGGAGAGTGACACCAGGGTGACGGAATCGGGGAGGTGAATGATCACTTCCTCCCACACGGCGCCGCGGAAGCGGTCGGAGAGGTAGTGCACCTCGTCCATGACCACATAGCCGAGGCCGCGGAGCGACTGGGAGCCCGCGTACAGCATGTTCCGGAGCACCTCGGTGGTCATGACGATCACCGGGGCGTCCGAGTTCACGCTGTTGTCGCCGGTGAGCAGGCCGACCTTCTCCGGGCCGTACCGCTTGACGAGATCGGCGTACTTCTGGTTGGAGAGCGCCTTGATGGGCGTGGTGTAGAAGCACTTGCGCCGCTGCTCCAGGGCCAGGTGCACGGCGAACTCACCGACGATGGTCTTGCCGGAACCGGTCGGTGCCGCGACGAGCACTCCCTTGCCGGCCTCCAGGGCCTGGCAGGCCTCGATCTGGAACGGGTCCAGGTCGAAGTCGTACATGGCGCGGAAGGGAGCGAGCGCGGTTGCCTGCTCGGCGGCGCGCCGTCGGGCGGCCGCGTACGCTTCCGCGGGTGTGAGGTCTTCTGTCATCTTGCTATCGAGCCTACCCGCCGCCACTGACAGTCAGCCGATCTTTAATTGCCCTTGTGGGAACCGGCTCCGGGGCCCGTGACGGGAGCGCTACGGTGCGAGTACGCGCGCGGCCGCGGGCACGCATTCGGCGGTGAGCGGGAGGGGTCCGAGCGGCTCTCCGTCGGCGTATCCGGTGATGCCGGGGGCGGCCAGAGCGATCTTCGCGGCGCGGTGCACGGTGACCTTGGGGTGGGTGAGGTGGGTGCCCCGGTAGACGCGCGGGAACACGCGCAGCAGGGTGCCGCGGGAGCAGGGGCCGACGACGGTGATGTCGAAAAGCCCGTCGTCCATGGCGGCTCCGGCGCAGATGCGCATGCCGCCGCCGTAGGAGGGGCCGTTCCCGACGGCGACGAGGGTGGCCTCGACCTCGTGGACCTCGCCGTCGTCGAGGGTGATCCGGTACGGGACGGGCTTGAGTGCGGCGAGTTCGGCGATCATGGCGAGGTCGTACTTGGCGCGGCCGGCCGGCCATCGCATGCGGTTGCCCCGGTCGGTGACGCGCGAGTCGAACCCCGAGGCCAGCACGGTGCCGAACCAGCGCCCGGAGACCCGGCCGAGGTCGATGTCCCGGAAGTGTCCGCCCTTGAGCGCGTCGGCGGCGACGCGGGCCGCGGCGCCGGGGCTGCGCACGGGCAGTCCGAGCGCGCGGGCGAGGTCGTTGCCGGTGCCGACGGCGATCACGCCGAGTGGTGTTCCGGTGCCGGCGACGGCCTGGAGGGCGAGCGACATCATGCCGTCGCCGCCGACGGTGATCAGGGCTCCGGTCCCGCCGCTGACGGCGTCCCGGGCCCGCCTCAGCGCGTCGCCGGCGTCGCCGCCGAGGACGGTGCGCACGGAGAATCCCGCGTCCCGCAACGCGCGAGCGGCCGGTTGCGCGGCGTGCGCGCCCCGCCCGCGTCCCGCGGTCGGGTTGACGAAGAGGGTGATCTCGCTGGTCACCCGCCGGACCCTACCCGTCAGGTGATGTCGTCGTAACCGTTCATGCGGTGGCCGCGCGCCCCGTCGGACTCGCCGGTGGCCTGCTCGGGCAGGGCGCGGGCGGCGGGCACGGTCTCGATGTCGCCGATCGGCGCGGGCGTGAGGTCGAGGTCGGAGGCCTGGTCGTCGTCGAGCGCGGCGTCGGGGTCGCGACGGCTGCGGCGCTTGTCGTTGAGGAGGGCGATGCCGACCGCGATGAAGTACAGGATGATGATCGGGACGGCGAGCGCGAGCATGCCCACGGGGTCGGTGGAGGGCGTGGCGACCGCGCCGAAGACGAAGATGCCCATGATGACGCCGCGCCACCAGCCGGCCATGCGCCGCCCTGTCACGATGCCCGCCAGATTGAGCATGATCAGCAGGAGCGGCAGCTCGAAGGCGAGACCGAAGATCAGCACCATGCGGGTGGTGAAGTTCAGTACGTCGTCGAGGGAGAGGAAGTTGGAGGCGTCGTCGGGCGTGATGCTGATGAGGACCTTGATGCTCACCGGCATGACGACGTAGGCCAGCCAGGCACCGGCGAGGAAGAGGGGCACGGCGACGGCGCTGAAGTAGTACGCGTACTTCTTCTCGTGGCGATGCAGTCCGGGTGCCACGAAGGCCCACAGCTGGTACAGCCAGACCGGGCAGGAGCCCACGACACCCGCCAGGAGGATCACCTTCACCGTGGAGGTGAACGGCGACAGCATGGTCTGGTAGGCGATCACCGCGCACCGGCCGCCGGTCCCGGGGTCCCCGGGCGGACACTTCGGCACGGGCTTCGCGAGGAGGTGCATCAGATCCTGGCTGAAGAACGCGGCGGCGATCGATACGATCGTGATCGCCAGCACGGCCTTCACGAGCCGGTTGCGGAGCTCGCGCAGGTGGTCCGCGAGCGGCATCCGCCCCTCGGGGTCCTTCTCCTTCTTACTGCGGGCAGGCTTGAGCAACCCACGTCCTCATCTCGTGCGGCAGGCCGCCGGCTGCGCGGCCTTGGGGGTCAGCGCTGGGTGGTGTCGGACGGCTCGGTGACCGGGCGGGCGCTGGTCACGTCGCCGGGCGCGGCCTTGATGGTGCGCTGGGCCGGGGGCTGGTCGGCCGGCGGGTCGGCGGGGGCGGGCTGCTGGCCCTCCGACTTCATGGCCTTGGCCTCACTCTTCAGGATGCGCGCGGACTTGCCGAGCGAACGGGCCATCTCGGGCAGCTTCTTGGCACCGAAGAGCAGCACGACGACGAGGAGGATGAGAATGATCTCGGTGGGGCCGATCTGTCGGAACATAAGTGTGTCTACCTTCTCACCGAGGCGGCTTGGGGCGGGCTGTCGGCCGAGGGGGCGGACCCTTGTCCGAACCACGACCAGCAGCGATCGTAACGCGCACGGGTAAACGCCGGGCAATCCCCGTGCGTCCTGCGGTTTGCGGCCGGTGCCCGGAACGTCCGTGCCACGACCAGCAGCGTACCCCTCGCCCGGGAGGCGGAGGAGACCGCTGGCGTCATCGCAGGGTTTCGCCGGATCGGGCGAGATCGGTGGCCGCCCGCTCCAGATCCTCGGCCGCGCGGTTGATTCGCTGTGTGGTGTGCGCCACTTGACGGCCGAGCCGCTGGGCCTCGATGAACACACGGATCCCGAGGACTCCGAGGACGGCGATTCCGAGGAATCCGAGGGCGATGGCGAGCATGGGCCAGAACATGCGCAGAGCCTAGACGTTGCGGGACGGTGGGACGGTCTTCAGACGGTGGAGTGGAGGCGCAGCGTCCGCACTCCGCCACCGGTGAGGAGTTCGACGATCCGCTCGCCGGCCGGTTTGCGCACCGCGGAGCCGCACTCGGGGCAGGTGAAGGAGTAGAACGTGGTGCGCCTGCTGGCGCCGATCGCGAGGCGCAGTGAGCCGGCGGAGAGTTCGAACCGGGCGCGGCACTCGGGGCAGGCCGCCTTGAAGAGGACCGGGGCCAGCGGCGTCGAGATCCCGGGCATCACGGACATATCCCTCAATTCCCTCAACTGGCTCGACTGTGCTTACTCGTTGTCGTCGTACGCGGCGAGCGCCTCGGCGGCGGCCCGCCGTGCGCTGAGCGCCAGGTCCGGCGGGGAGACGATGCGCCCGTCCCGTCCCAGGCGCAGGGCGAGCCTGCGCAGCGACGCCGGGTCCGGCGTACGCAGGGTGATGCGCAGGCCGCCGTCCGGCTGTTCCTCGGCGCTGTCGTGCGGGTAGTACTCGGCGACCCAGCGGCCGCCCGGCCCCACCTCGACCACGACCTCGGGATCGTCCGCCGACGGCTGGACGAGCCCTTCCGAGAGGTCGCGCAGCTCGATCTCGGGCGGCGCGGAGGGCTCGTCGAGGAGACGGATTTCGGCCACCCGGTCGAGGCGGAAGGTGCGCCGCGCCTCGGACAGGCGGCACCAGGCCTCCATGTAGGTGTGGCCGACGGCGAACAGCCGGATCGGGTCGACCTCGCGTTCGGTGAGCTCGTCGCGTGCGGGCGAGTAGTAGCGCACCCACAGCCGACGGCGCTCGGAGATGGCCCGGTCGACCTCGGCGAAGACGCCGCCCTCGGACTCGAACGTCACCGACAGGCGGGAGCTGGCACCCGCCGCCTCACCGGCGGCCGCCTCCAGCTTCGCGGTGGCGCGCAGCAGCGCCTCGCGGTCGCCCTCGCGCAGTCCGGGCAGGGTGGCGACGGCCCGGGCGGCGACCAGCAGGGCGGTCGCCTCGTCGGCCGCGAGCCGCAGCGGCTCGGCCGTGCTCTCGCCGGAGGCGTCGGGGTTGCGCCACCAGATCCGGTCACCGTCGGTGTCGATGTCCAGCAGGTCGCCGCCCCGGAAGCTGGTGCCGCACATGGGCAGCACGTCGAGGTCGGAGATCAGCTCGTCCTCGGTGATCCCGAACGCCCGGGCGACGTCCACGACGTGCGCGCCGGGGCGCTCGCGGAGATAGGTCACCAGCGAGAGCATCCGCCGGGTCTGGTCGATCGCGTTCGCGGCCATCGCTTCTCGTTCCCCCTCAGCCCTTGGCCACGGCGCGCAGCCGGTCCACCACATCGGCCCGCAGATCCGCGGGTTCCAGCACGACGACGTCCGGCCCGAATTCCACCAGCCAGGCGTCCAGACCGTGTCCGTACGGGATCTCCAGCTCGTCCCAGCCGTCGCCGAGCTCCCGTGACGACAGCGCCCGGGCCCGCAGCGGGTAGCCGGAGTCGGCGCGCAGCCGGATGAGCGCGGAGCGGGTCGCGGTCTCCCCCGCCCACCGCTCGACGGTCTCGCGGACGGTCGAGACGTCCGGCACGGGCGCGGTGAAGGCACCGGCCCTGGAGCGGACGCGGCCGGTGATCCGGGAGAGCCGGAAGACCCGCTCGGCGCCCCGGTCGCGGTCCCAGCCGGCCAGGTACCAGTGGCCTCGCCAGCACTCCAGCGTCCAGGGCTCGACCTGGCGCGTCTCGGGTCGGGCGGCGTTGGCCTTGCGGTACTCGAAGACGACGGGCCTGCGGTCGCGGCAGGCCAGCATGAGCGGCTCGAAGGCGGCCTCGTGGACGGGGATGCGCGGTTCGAGGGCGCTGTGCGCGGTGTCGTAGCTGTCCTCGGCCTCGGGCATACCGGCGGCGCGGAGCTTCTGCAGGGCGCCGCTGGCGGCGCCGGCGAGGCGGGCCTGCTGCCAGACCTTGGCGGCGAGGCCGAGGGCGGCGGCCTCCTCGGCGTCGAGCTGGATGGGCGGCAGCCGGTTGGAGTCGCGCCGGGCGAGGTAACCGGTCTCGCCGTCGAGGTTCTCCACGGTCTCGATGACCAGGCCGAGTTCGCGCAGATCGTCCTTGTCGCGCTCGAACATCCGGTTGAAGGAGTCGTCGGAGCCGGCTTCCATGTAGGCCTCGATGGAGCCGCGCAGTTCACGCTTGCTGAGGGGGCGCCTGGTTCCCAGGAGGCACAGCGCCAGATTCATCAGCCGCTCGGCCTTGGCAATGGCCATCGACGCCCCGCACCTCTTCTTATGGACTCACTTTTTCCCGCTCAACGTACCGCCCCGGGGTGTCGGGGCAAAAGCCGAGGGGCGAAGGGCGGCTCCCGGAGGGTTCCGCCGGGAGCGGGGCGGTAGACGGAAGGGCCCGCACCGGCAGGCGCGGGCCCTTCCGGGTGACCGATTCCGGTCGGGTACGACCGGTCAGACGGCGACCAGGTCGCAGACGAAGATCAGCGACTCGCCGGGGGCGATCCGGCCGCCGCCGGCGCCGGTGTCGCCGTACGCCAGGTGCGGCGGGATGACCAGTTTGCGCCGGCCGCCGACCTTCATGCCCTGGACGCCCTGGTCCCAGCCGGCGATGACCTGACCGGCACCGAGCTGGAACTGCAGCGGCGTGCCGCGGTTCCAGGAGGCGTCGAACTCCTCGCCCGAGGAGAAGGCCACGCCCACGTAGTGGACCTTGACCATGTCGCCGGCCTTGGCCTCGGGGCCGTCGCCCTCCCAGATGTCCGTGATCTCCAGATCGGTGGGCGCCGGGCCCTCCGGGAAGTCGATCTCGGGCTTGTCGATGTTCACGTAAGTGCTCCAACTACTCGTCTGCAAGCAACGGGACAGTCTTACATTGCGGCGAGGATGTCGACGACGAACACCAGCGTCGAGTTGGCGGGGAGCTCGGGACCCTTGTCCTGGTCCTTGTAGGCCTGGGCCGGCGGGATGACGAGCAGGACGCGGCTGCCGACCTTCTTGCCGACGAGGCCCTTGTCCCAGCCCTCGATGACCTGGCCCTGGCCGATGATCGTGTCGAACGGCTTGCCGGCGTTCCAGGACGAGTCGAAGATCTTCGCCGGGTCCTTGCCCTCGTTGATCTTCCAGGCGGCGCCGGTGTACTGCATGTACACCCGCTGGCCGTTCTTCACCTCGGGGCCCTTGCCCTCGATCAGGACGTCGCTGACAAGCTTCGCCGGCGGGTCGTTCTTGGGGATCCGGATGATGGCGGGCGCCTCCTTCGAGGCGTCGATCTGCGGCAGGTCCGCCGGGATCTCCTTCTGCTGCCCCTCGACCTTCTTCGGCATGATGCTCTTGATGTCGAGCACGAAGATCAGCGTGTCGGTCCCGGCGACGCCGATCTGCGGGTTGCCGGTGGTCCCGAAGGCGGCGGCGGGCGGGGCGACGACCAGGACGCGGCTGCCGACCTTCTGCCCCACCACCGACTGCGAGAAGGCCGGGATGATCTGCGGCGACCCGGCCGTGATCACCTGCGGCACGCCGCCCTTGTCGTAGGAGCTGCCGAGGTCCTTGCCGCCCTTCCAGATCTTCGCGGTGAAGTCGGCGACGACGAGGTCGTTCTTCTTCACCTCGGCGCCGCTGCCCGGCGTGACCGTGTTCACGACGAACGACTTGCTCGGCTCGCCCTTGGGGACGGTGATGGCCGCCTTCTTGCCGAAGGCCCCGGAGACCTGCGGCATCGGGTCCGCCGACGCGACGGGCTTGGGCGCCGCCGTCTGGGCGGCCTCGGGTGACGAGGACGCGTCGTCCGTCTTCTTCTCGTCCTCACCCCCGCAGGCGGTCAGCAGCAGGGCGGGCACGATGAGCAGGGCGGCAAGTCGGCGTCGCACGGTGGTCCTCGGGGGGTTGGTGGGATGTCGGTGCCCGTCACTCTACGGCCCCCGCTCCCCGCACCCCGCGTACGGCGTGCGCGGGGCCCCGCACCGGTCGGTGCGGGGCCCCGGGTGCCTGCGCCGGATCACATGCCGGCGATGAGCTTCTCCACCCGGTCGTCGACCGAGCGGAAGGGGTCCTTGCACAGTACGGTCCGCTGCGCCTGGTCGTTCAGCTTCAGGTGGACCCAGTCGACCGTGAAGTCCCGGCGCTGCTCCTGGGCGCGGCGGATGAAGTCGCCGCGCAGCCGCGCCCGGGTGGTCTGCGGGGGCACGGACTTGCCCTCGAAGATCTTCAGGTCGTTGCAGATACGGGCGGCCTGTCCCTTCTTCTCCAGCAGGTAGTACAGCCCGCGGCGGCGGTGGATGTCGTGGTAGGCGAGGTCTATCTGGGCGACCCGGGGGTGCGACATGGTCATGTTGTGCTTGGCCCGGTAGCGCTCGAGCAGCTTGTACTTCATGACCCAGTCGATCTCGGTGCCGATGCGGTCGAGGTCCTCCTGCTCGATGGCGTCCAGGGTGCGGCCCCACAGTTCGAGGACCTGGGCGACCGTTCCGGTGCGGATCCCGCGCCGGTCGACGAAGTCCACGGCCTTCTCGTAGTACTCGCGCTGGACCTCCAGGGCGGAGGCCTCCCGCCCGCTGGCCAGGCGCACCTTGCGCTGGCCGGTGATGTCGTGGCTGACCTCCCGGATGGCCCGGATCGGGTTCTCCAGGGTCAGGTCGCGCATGACGGTGCCCGCCTCGATCATGCGCAGGACGAGGTCGGTGGCGCCGACCTTGAGCAGCATGGTCGTCTCGGACATGTTCGAGTCGCCGACGATGACATGGAGGCGGCGGTACCGCTCGGCGTCGGCGTGCGGTTCGTCGCGCGTGTTGATGATGGGCCGGGAGCGGGTCGTCGCGGAGCTGACGCCCTCCCAGATGTGCTCGGCGCGCTGGCTGACGCAGTAGACGGCGCCGCGCGGGGTCTGCAGCACCTTCCCGGCGCCGCAGAGCAGCTGCCTCGTGACGAGGAACGGGATGAGGATGTCCGCGAGTCGCGAGAACTCTCCGTGGCGGGCGACGAGATAGTTCTCGTGGCAGCCGTAGGAGTTTCCCGCCGAGTCGGTGTTGTTCTTGAAGAGATAGACGTCGCCCGCGATTCCCTCCTCGTGCAGGCGGCGTTCGGCGTCGACGAGCAGGCCTTCGAGAATGCGCTCGCCCGCCTTGTCGTGGGTGACCAGCTCGGTCACGTTGTCGCATTCGGGCGTTGCGTATTCCGGATGCGATCCCACGTCGAGGTACAGGCGGGCGCCGTTCCGCAGGAAGACATTGCTGCTGCGGCCCCATGACACGACACGGCGGAAGAGGTAGCGCGCCACTTCGTCAGGAGACAGTCGGCGCTGTCCCCTGAACGTGCACGTGACGCCGTACTCGTTCTCCAGCCCGAAAATGCGGCGGTCCATGACTGAACATTACGCCTGATGGCCTGTGCTGAAACCGGGTTCGACAGCACCGTTTCGATCATTTTCCGATGCCGCCACGCCATCCGGGGTGTGTTGTGACGTACTGTGCGGAACTCCCAGTACCCGCCGGGTCGCCAGCAGAACCAGCAGCGCGGTGAATCCGCCGGCGCCGGCCACGGCGAAACTCGCGGGGGTGCCGGCGAGCTGGACCACCGGGCCGGCCACGGCCGTTCCGGCGGCCGCCCCGACGCCGAACGTGGTGACCAGCCAGGAGAACGCCTCGGTGACCGTGCCGCGCGGCGCGTGCCGGTCGACCACGATGAACGCACAGGCGATGGCGGGTGCCAGGAACACCCCCGAGACGGCGGCCAGGAGGGTCATGGGCAGCACACCGGGCGTGAGCGTCAGGGGCAGGTAGCCCAGCGCCAGCAGGGCGACGAGGGCGCGCAGCCGGCGTTCGGGGGCGCCGGCCCACTGACGGGCGCCGTAGCCGAGGCCTCCGATCAGGGCACCGAGACCGAGTGCCGCCATCAGCCAGCCGTAGACCGACTCGCGGCCGTGGTCCTCGGCATAGGCGTAGGCGGCGACGGTGATGGAGCCGAGGGCCAGGCCGACGAAGAAGAAGGAGCCGAGCAGGGCGAGCAGCCCGGGTGAGCGCAGGGCGCCCAGCCAGTGGGCCTCCCTGGGCGCCGAGCGCCATGCGCGGGAGGGCTTGGACATGACGACGGAGAGGGCCCCGAGCACGCCGATGGCGTTGATGGCGAGCACGGCGGCGGCGGGCGACCAGAGGGCGACGAGCAGCGTCACCAGGAGGGGACCGACGGTGAACATGACCTCCTGGGCGACCGCGTCCATGGCGTACGCGCGGTGGACCCGGTCCTCGCGCCCCAGGACGCTGGGCCACAGGGCGCGCAGGCCGCCTTCGAGGGGCGGGGTGAACAGCCCGGCGACGGCCACGGCCGCGCAGGCGAGGAGGAGGGGCTGGAGGCCGCAGAGGACGAGCAGCGCCATGCCGAGCCCGGAGACGACGGCGGCGGGCAGCTGGACGCGTGGCTGGCCGTGGAGGTCCACGGCGCGGCCGAGGAGGGGCTGCCCGACGGCGTTGGCGATGCCGTACACGGCGGCGAGGCCGCCGGCGAGGCTGTAGCTGCCGCCCTCGGCCCGGGTGAACACCATGATCGCGATCGGTCCGGTGCCGTTCGGGAGCCGGCCTATGAGGGTGCCGGCGAGCAGCCTCGCGGCGTGGGGCGCCCTGAGGATGTCGCCGTATCCGCCGACCGACGCGGCCATGTACTGCCCCCTCTCCCCCGGCTCCCCGAGGTTTTACGTATAACGTCCTGCGTCATACGTACCATGACGGCATCCCGCGGGTCCACCGCGCGGGCGTGATCGTCGAACTGCGTTGCGGAGGTATGTGTGAGGAACCCGGACACCGCGGCCGGCGGTCCGTCCGCCGAGGGCCTCGCCGCCAGGCCGACCAGCCGGGACGTCGCCAGGGCGGCCGGGGTCTCGCAGGCCACGGTGTCGCTGGTGCTGGGTGACAAGTGGCGCGGGCGGGTGTCCGAGCGCACCGCCCGGCTCGTGCGGGAGACCGCAGACGGGCTCGGCTACCGCCCCAATCTCGCGGCCCGCCATCTGCGGCTCGGCCGCACCAGGACGGCGCTGCTGGTGGTGCCCGCGCTGACGAACGAGTTCTTCGCCCGCGTCTACACAGGTGCGGCCGAGGTCGCCGACCGGCACGGTTTCGGTGTGGTGCTCTACCCCTCCCCGGAGGGGGTCGGTCCGGCGAGGGACCCGTTCGCCTCGGCGCGGGCGGCACTGGACGGGGTGATCGCCTCGTCGATGGCCGCCCGGGCGCTGGAGGCGATCCGGGGCACGGATCTGCCACTGGTGATGCTCGACAGCGATCCCGCCGATCCGGGGGCGGCGGCCGGGGTGAACCTCGATGTGGCGGACGGCATGCGGCAGGTGACGGAGCATCTGCTGGGCCTCGGTCACCACCGGTTCCTGCATCTCGCCTCGGCGGTCCCCACCTGGACCTTCGACGTGCGCGGCCGGGCCCTGGACGAGGCGCTGCGGGACGCCGAGGTGCGGACGGTGCGCGCCCCGCTGGACGTGCACGGCGCCCGGGAGGCCGCCGAACGGGCGCTCGCCGCCCCCGGCCCCCGTCCCACGGCCGTCGTCTGCGACGACGACATCCTGGCCGCGGGGGCCTGCAAGGCGGCCCGCCGCCTCGGGCTGCGGGTGCCGGAGGACGTCTCGGTGACGGGCTTCGACGACCTGGCCCTCGCCACGGCGGTCGAGCCCGAGCTGACGACCGTCCGTCTGCCCGCGGAGCGCATCGGTGAGCGCGGTATGGCGGCGCTGCTCGCGGTGCTGGAAGGCCGTGCCGCGGACACGGACGATCTGCCGGTGACCCTGGTGGTGCGGGGCTCGTCGGGCCCGCCGCCGGCCCACTGAGGCCTTCTGACGGCCCCCTGGACACCGGTGCCCCGGTCCGCACGGGCGGACCGGGGCGTCATCGGCGGCGAGGCGCGGGGCTACTCCTCCTCGGCCTCGTCGGACGGCGCGTCCGTCGGGGTGGCCGCCGCGCCGTCCGCCTCCAGCAGCCGGGCCAGCTGACGTCCGACGATCCGCTTGAACTTCCGCTGCTGCGGTCTCGTACGGTCCAGGACGGCCACCTCCAGCCGCTCCGCGGGGATCTCCCGCTCACTGCCGTTGGTGTCCCGGGACAGGGCCTGGACGGCGAGCTTCAGCGCCTCGGCGAGCGACATCCCGTCACGGTGCCGCTGGTCGAGGAAGCTGCTGATCTGTTCGGCGTTCCCGCCGACCGCGACCGAACCGTGCTCGTCCACGATCGACCCGTCGTGCGGCAGCCGGTAGATCTGGTCGCCCTCGGGGGAGACACCGACCTCGGCGACGACCAGCTCCACCTCGTACGGTTTCTCACCGGCGCTGGAGAAGATCGTGCCCAGGGTCTGGGCGTAGACGTTGGCGAGTCCACGGGCCGTCACATCGTCACGGTCGTAGGTGTATCCGCGCAGGTCCGCGTAGCGCACACCGCCGATCCGCAGGTTCTCGTACTCGTTGTACTTGCCGGCCGCGGCGAAGCCGATCCGGTCGTAGATCTCGCTGAACTTGTGCAGCGCGCGGGACGGGTTCTCACCGACGAACACGATGCCGTCGGCGTACTGCAGCACAACGAGGCTGCGTCCACGGGCGATGCCCTTGCGGGCGTACTCCGCCCGGTCCTGCATGGCCTGTGCGGGCGAGACATAGAACGGCGTCGTCACCGGCTATCCGTCCCTTTCTTCGGAGGCATGGGGTTCATCAGAGCAGGGCGGCGCGCGGGCCGTCGGGCTGCTCGAGGCGGCGCTCCAGGACGGAGCGGGCGATCTCGGAGGACTCGGCCTCGGTCAGCCGCCGGAACCCGTCCTCGGTGATCACGGTGACGATCGGGTAGATGCGGCGGCCCACGTCCGGGCCGCCGGTCGCCGAGTCGTCGTCCGCCGCGTCGTACAGCGCCTGCACCACGAGGGTGAGGGCCTGCTGCTCGGTCAGGTCGTCCCGGAAGAGCTTCTTCATGGCGCCCCGGGCGAAGATCGAGCCGGACCCGGTGGCCGCGAAGCCGTGCTCCTCGGAGCGGCCGCCGGTGACGTCGTAGGTGAAGATGCGGCCCTTCTCCCGGTCGACGTCCCAGCCGGCGAAGAGCGGGACGACGGCCAGGCCCTGCATGGCCATGCCGAGATTGCTGCGGATCATGGTGGAGAGCCGGTTGGCCTTGCCCTCCAGGGAGAGCTGGGCGCCCTCGACCTTCTCGAAGTGTTCCAGCTCCAGCTGGAAGAGCTTGACCATCTCCACCGCGAGGCCGGCGGTGCCGGCGACGCCCACGGCCGAGTACTCGTCGGCCGGGAAGACCTTCTCGATGTCGCGCTGGGCGATCATGTTGCCCATGGTGGCCCGCCGGTCACCGGCGAGCACCACGCCGCCCGGGAACGTGGTGGCGACGATGGTCGTGCCGTGCGGCGCTTCGATGGCGCCCTGGACGGGCGGCAGCGTGCGCCGACCGGGCAGCAGCTCCGGCGAGTGGTCGGACAGGAAGTCCATGAACGACGACGAGCCGGGCGTCAGGAAGGGTGCCGGCAGACGCCCGGTGCTACGAGGGTTGGCTTCCACGCGTTTCCTTCCGAATGAGGCGGCGGCCCGCCGCCGGGCGGTCGGGCCGATCTTGAGTCTGTGCACGGACCTTACCCGTGCCGTCGCCGGTCATCCGCCCCGGTACCGAGCGGCTTCGGCGCACGCGCCTGGGCCGTCGGACCGGGGTGGACGACAGGCTGTCCCCGCGGAACACAAGGGGAGCTACTGTCCGCCCTTTTGCACGAAGGACCGTACGAAGTCCTCGGCGTTCTCCTCGAGGACGTCGTCGATCTCGTCGAGTACGGAGTCGACGTCGTCCGACAGCTTCTCCTGGCGCTCCTTGAGGTCCGCGGACGCCTGTGCGTCCTGGGCCTGCTCCTCGACCTCCTCGGTGGAGCGCGTCGCCTTCTGCTGTCCGCCGCCGGTGTCCTTGGTCGCCATATCCCTCACCCCGCTCGGTTTGCCCGCTTGGTTCGGTTCCTCAAGATCAGACCCTACAAGGACGGTCTGACATCGGCCCTGCACTTTCCTCAACGTCCGGGGGCCATCCCCATGATTCCCGGACGAGGTCCATTTCAGCCCCCGGAGAGCAGGCGCACCAGGTCCTCGGCGGTGCGGCAGCGGTCCAGGAGCTCCTTGACGTGGTTGCGTGTACCGCGCAGCGGTTCCAGCGTGGGCACCCGCTGCAGAGAGTCACGGCCCGGCAGATCGAAGATCACCGAGTCCCAGGAGGCCGCAGCGACGTCGTCCGCGTACTGCTCCAGGCACCGGCCGCGGAAATAGGCCCTGGTGTCCTCCGGAGGCTTGGTCTCGGCCCGTTCGACCGCGGTCTCGTCCAGCAGGCGCTTCATCTTCCCGCGGGCCGCCAGACGGTTGTAGAGGCCCTTCTCGGGGCGTACGTCGGCGTACTGCAGGTCCACAAGGTGCAGCCGGGCGGCGTCCCAGTCCAGGCCGTCGCGGCGGCGGTACCCCTCCATGAGCTCCCGCTTGGCGATCCAGTCCAGTTCGCCGGCCAGGCTCATCGGGTCGTTCTCGAGCCGGTTGAGGGTGTCCTCCCAGCGGACCAGGACGTCCTTGGTCTGCTCGTCGGCGTCCGGGCCGAAGTGCTCGTCCACGTATTTGCGGGCCAGCTCGAAGTACTCCATCTGCAGCTGGACAGCGGTGAGTGTCCGGCCGCTGCGCAGAGTGATCAGGTAGCGAAGTGTCGGATCGTGCGAGACCTGGTGCAGGGTGCGCACGGGCTGGTCCACGGCCAGGTCGACGGTGATGAAGCCGTCCTCGATCATCGACAGCACCAGGGCCGTGGTGCCGAGCTTCAGGTAGGTCGAGATCTCGGAGAGATTGGCGTCCCCGATGATCACATGGAGCCTGCGGTACTTCTCGGCGTCCGCGTGGGGCTCGTCCCGGGTGTTGATGATGGGCCGCTTGAGGGTGGTCTCCAGCCCCACCTCGACCTCGAAGTAGTCGGCCCGCTGACTGATCTGGAAGCCGTGCTCGTGGCCGTCCTGGCCGATCCCGACCCGGCCGGCCCCGGTCACGACCTGCCGGGAGACGAAGAACGGCGTCAGGTGGCGCACGATGTCCGAGAAGGGGGTTTCCCGCTTCATCAGGTAGTTCTCGTGCGTGCCGTAGGACGCGCCCTTGTTGTCGGTGTTGTTCTTGTACAGGTGGATGGGCTGGGCGCCGGGGAGCTGGGCGGCCCGCTCGGCGGCCTCGGCCATGATCCGCTCGCCGGCCTTGTCCCAGAGGACGGCGTCGCGGGGGTTGGTGACCTCGGGGGCGCTGTATTCCGGGTGCGCGTGGTCGACGTAGAGCCGTGCCCCATTGGTGAGGATGACGTTGGCCAGGCCGATGTCCTCGTCCGTGAGCTGGCTGGAATCGGCGGCCTCACGGGCGAGGTCGAAGCCGCGGGCGTCCCGCAGCGGGTTCTCCTCCTCGAAGTCCCAGCGGGCGCGGCGCGCCCGGTGCATCGCCGCCGCGTAGGCATTGACGATCTGGGACGAGGTGAGCATGGCATTGGCGTTCGGGTGGCCAGGGACGGAGATCCCGTACTCCGTCTCGATGCCCATTACTCGCCGTACAGTCATGCGGCCCTCCTTGCCCGGCGGCGTCCCCATTCGGAAACGGCGCTCAAGTACCGCTGTTTCTCCGATGCGTGTGCGGTGCCCGTCCCCGCACTGCGCGATTCGGCGGTACGGAAGAGCCTAGAACGCCTCCGCGCGGGTGGGGAGATCAATTGCGTCATTGCTGCGGTGTGGTCGAATTGATGGCCGGAACCGTGGAAAGCAACCGGCTGCGGATGCCCTCCCCCTACCTCCGGCGGGGGGACCTCCAGGACATCCGCAGCCGGAATGCGATCTACAGATACTGACCGGTGTTTGCGACCGTGTCGATGGACCGACCGGTGTCCGCGCCCTGCTTTCCGGTGACGAGGGTGCGAATGAATACGATCCGCTCGCCCTTCTTTCCGGAAATACGAGCCCAGTCGTCCGGGTTGGTGGTGTTCGGCAGGTCTTCGTTCTCCTTGAACTCGTCCACGCACGCCTGGAGGAGATGGGAGACCCGAAGGCCCTTCTGGTTGTGGTCGAGGAAGGCCTTGATGGCCATCTTCTTGGCCCGGTCGACGATGTTCTGGATCATCGCTCCGGAGTTGAAGTCCTTGAAGTAAAGGACTTCCTTGTCGCCATTGGCGTACGTGACCTCGAGGAAGCGGTTCTCCTCGGATTCCGCGTACATCTGCTCCACGACCGACTGGATCATGGCCTGTGCCGCGGCCTCCTTGGAACCGCTGTGCTCGGCGAGGTCGTCCGCGTGCAGCGGCAGCGAGGCGGTCAGGTACTTGGCGAAGATGTCCTTCGCGGCCTCCGCGTCCGGACGCTCGATCTTGATCTTCACATCGAGCCGGCCGGGGCGAAGGATCGCGGGGTCGATCATGTCCTCGCGGTTGGAGGCGCCGATGACGATGACGTTCTCCAGGCCCTCCACACCATCGATCTCGGCGAGCAGCTGCGGAACGATCGTGTTCTCCACGTCCGAGCTGACACCGGAGCCGCGGGTGCGGAAGAGGGACTCCATCTCGTCGAAGAAGACGATGACGGGTGTGCCCTCGCCGGCCTTCTCACGAGCACGCTGGAAGACCAGGCGGATGTGCCGCTCGGTCTCACCGACGTACTTGTTGAGGAGCTCGGGGCCCTTGATGTTGAGGAAGTAGCTCTTCCCCGCGGGCTGCCCGGTCACCTCGGCGACCTTCTTGGCAAGGGAGTTGGCGACGGCCTTCGCGATCAGCGTCTTGCCGCAGCCGGGCGGACCGTAGAGCAGGATGCCCTTCGGCGGGCGCAGTTCGTGCTCCTTGAACAGGTCCGGGTAGAGGTACGGGAGCTCGACCGCGTCGCGGATCAGCTCGATCTGGGTGCCCAGACCGCCGATCTTCTCGTAGTCGACGTCCGGGACCTCTTCGAGGACGAGTTCCTCGACCTCGCTCTTCGGGATGACCTCGTAGACGTATCCGGACCTGGGCTCGAGCAGCAGGGCGTCGCCGGGGCGGACGGTGGTGTCCAGCAGCGGCTCGGCGAGCCTCACCACCCGCTCCTCGTCGGTGTGCCCGAGCACCAGGGCGCGCTCGCCGTCCTCGAGGATCTCCTTGAGGGTGACGATGTCCCCGGCCCGCTCGAACTCCATGGCCTCGACCACGTTGAGGGCCTCGTTGAGCATGACTTCCTGGCCGCGCCTGAGCTCGTCGAGCTCCACGCTGGGGCTGACGTTCACCCGGAGCTTGCGGCCCCCGGTGAAGATGTCGGCGGTGCCGTCCTCGTTCGCCTGCAGGAAGACACCGAAGCCGGCCGGCGGCTGTGCGAGCCGGTCGACCTCCTCCTTGAGGGCCACGATCTGGTCCCGGGCCTCACGGAGCGTGTTGGCGAGTCGCTCGTTCTGTGCGGACACGCCGGCCAGATTGGTCTGCAGCTCGACGATCCGCTCCTCGAGAATCCTCGTGTGACGCGGAGAGTCGGCGAGCTTGCGTCGCAGGACGGCGATTTCCTGCTCGAGATAGGCGACCTGGCCGGCTGGGTCCTCAGACCCCCGCCCCGGCCGGATGCCGCGGTTGATGTCGTCGTCGTGGGCTGCCACGGTCCTCACCTCCTCCAAGGGGAGCTGGACGCTTCCTGACCCTACCTGGGCCGGTGGTGATTGAAACCCCTAGATCACAAAGACTCTCGGGGTGTGTCCGATCTTCACCCTTGCGCTCTCTCCCTCGCACCAGGGGGATACCCACCCATCAACATCTGAAAGCGGGCGGTTGTATCGTCGAGGTGGTCAACACCCGTCAGGGGTGGCCCGACTTACCAGAACGACGCTCAGGAAACGGCAGGGGAAATGACCGTGCAGCACGAGGCTCCGACCGCGGGCGCCGGCGAGGCTCTCGAGGTCTGGATCGACCAGGACCTCTGCACCGGCGACGGCATCTGCGCCCAGTACGCTCCCGAGGTCTTCGAACTTGACATCGACGGCCTGGCCTATGTCAAGAGCGCCGATGACGAGCTGCTGCAGGACAAGGGTGCCACGACGCCCGTTCCGCTGCCGCTGCTCCAGGACGTCGTGGACTCGGCCAAGGAATGTCCGGGCGACTGCATCCATGTACGCAGGGTCGCGGACCAGGTGGAGGTGTACGGCCCTGACGCGGAGTGACGGGTCAGATACCGCGCGCTCCGGGCACGGTCGTGCGGACGAACTTGTCGCCGGTCCACCGCCACTTGACCCCTTCGCGCCGATCGGGGCAGCAGCTCGGCACGTCCGGTGAGGAGTACCCGAGCAGCAGGGCGGTGACCGCCCCGTCACCTACGGCGAGGGTGCCGACCCTGCGGCGCTCGGCGGGTTCGACGAGGGTGGCCACCACACGCGGCCGGGACCCGTCGCCCTGCGTCAGGACGTAGACACCGCTGGGCGGTGTGCCGGATCCGGCCCGGCAGTGCGCGGCCACGACCGTCTCGGGGCGGCCGTCGCCGTCGAGGTCTCCCGACACCTCCTTCGCCACCACACTGGGGGCGCCCGCGCAGTCCAGGGGCAGGGGCACCGCGGACGAGTCGGGAGCGGCCGCCGGGGCTGCCGGGGCCGCGGCGGCCCTGACGCCCGTCTGGGTCGCTGTGGCGGCTTCCGGCTGTAGCAGGCCCGCCGCGGCGACGACCGCGGCCATCGCGGTGGCGGTGGCCAGCCAGTGCACCGGTCGGGCATGGGTGTGCGCGAGGTCCCAGGCGGCGGAGTTCTGCACGCGGAGTGTCTCCCGAGGGCTGTGCGGTGGGGGGTGGCCAGCATCGTGCCATACGTCACACGAGGGCGGAACAGGGGGGTCGGTAAGGCGAACGTAAAGGCGCCGCCGTCCAGTTCCCCGCGTCGTGGCGGGAACTGGACGGCGGCGCCGTCGCGTTGCCGGGGCGTCAGCCCGTCGGTCGTCAGCCCTTGTTGGGGCCTTCGTAGTCCTCGCCGTACGCTCCCTTGGCGGGGCGGCGGCGGCGCATCGGGGGCTCCACACCGTCCGCGAGGCGGCGGGCGGTGACCAGGAAGCCGGTGTGACCGATCATCCGGTGATCGGGGCGGACGGCCAGGCCCTCGACGTGCCAGTTGCGGATCATCGACTCCCACGGCTGCGGCTCGGCATAGCAGCCGATCTCGCGGATGGACTCGACGGTGCGGGCGAGCTGGGTGGTCGTCGCGACGTAGCAGCACAGGATGCCGCCGGGGACGAGCGCCTTGGAGACCGCCTCCAGGCACTCCCAGGGCGCGAGCATGTCCAGGATGACGCGGTCGACGTCGGTGTCGGTGAGGTTGTCCTGGAGGTCGCCGACGGTGAGCTGCCAGGCGGGGTGCGGGCCGCCGAAGTAGCGCTCGACATTGCCCTTGGCGATCTCGGCGAAGTCCTCGCGGCGCTCGTAGGAGTGGAGCATGCCGCTGTCACCGACGGCGCGCAGCAGGAAGCTGCTGAGCGAGCCGGAGCCCACCCCCGCCTCCACGACGCGGGCGCCGGGGAAGATGTCGGCGAAGGCCAGGATCTGCCCCGCGTCCTTGGGGTAGACCACGGCGGCGCCGCGGGGCATGGACAGGACGTAGTCGGGGAGCAGGGGGCGCAGCGCGAGGTAGGCGACGTTTCCCGTGGTTCGGACAACACTGCCCTCGGGAGCACCGATCAGCTCGTCGTGCGGGAAGGAACCCTTGTGGGTGTGGAAGTTCTTCCCGGCCTCGAGCGTGAACGTGTAGTGGCGTCCCTTGGGGTCGGTGAGCTGGACCTGGTCCCCGACCTTGAAGGGCCCGCGACGGCGGGCGGCACCGGTCGGTTCGGACATGTGAGCAGCTTATCAAGGGCTCGGTCGCGCTCCGGGCCGCCCGAGTCGGCACCGGGCCCTCCGGCTCCGGATCCCGCTCCGGCTCCCGCTCCCCGGGCGGGTGCTCAGGGGGACGCGGGCCGCGCCATGGCCCGCACGAAGGCGCGCTCGACGTCGGTGGTGGACAGGACGCCGTAGATCTCGCCGCTCTCCTCGACCACCAGGTACTCGGTGGCCGGGTGTGCGCGGAGGCGGTCGAGGAGGGCCTCGCCGGCCAGCTCCGCGGGGATCCTCATGCCCTCGGTGAGCTCCTGGGCGAGGCCGCTGACCGCGACCCAGGGGCGGCGGTGCTGCGGGACGCCGACGATGGCGGTCTCGCGGACCAGGGCGGTGGGGTCGCCGTGGCCGTCGACGACGACGAGGGCGCGGGCTCCCGCTTCGTTGGCCCGGCGCAGGGCCTCGGAGAGGGGGGTGTCGGACTCGACGGGGACCGCGCGGCGGGTGAGGGAGCGGGCGCGCAACTCGGAGAGGTGCTCGCGGAGGCGGGCCATGCGCAGGCTGTTGCCGGCACCGGTCCAGATGATCGCGGCGAGGATGGCGGCGAGCAGCGCGTCGGTGACGGTGTCCATGCCGCTGATCTCGTCGGAGGCGTTGCCGAGGGCACCGGTGTGGGTGAGCAGCGGGAGGCCCACGAGGACGGCGACGGCCAGGGCGCGGCCGACCCAGGCGGCGGCGACGGTGCCGCTCATCGGCTTGCCCGTGATCTTCCAGACGACGGCGCGGAGCATGCGCCCGCCGTCCAGCGGCAGGCCGGGCAGCAGGTTGAAGGCGGCGACGATCAGGTTGGAGATCATCAGGCCGGCGAGGAGGACGCCGGGGACGGTGCCGGGCTCGACGGCGTACATGCCCGCGTAGAAGACGCCGGCGAGCACGAGGGAGAGCAGCGGGCCGACGAAGGCGAGGACGAATTCGCGGCCGGGTGTCTCCGACTCCTTCTCGATCTCGGAGACGCCGCCGAAGAACTGCAGCTGGATGCGGCGCACCGGCAATTTGTAGCGGAGCGCGGCCACGGTGTGGGCCAGCTCGTGAACGAGTACGGAGGCGTAGAAGGCCACCGCGAAGAAGAGGGAGACGAGGTAGCGGGCGTTGCCGAGCTCGGGGAGGACGCGGTCGAGCTGGCCGCCGAAGACCCAGGTGATGAGGGCGGCGACCAGGAACCAGCTGGGGGCGACGTACACGGGCACGCCGAAGATCCGGCCCATCAGGATGCCGCCGCCGGGTTCCTCCGTCCGTCGCGGTTTACCGCTTTCGGGGGGCTTTCCGGCCGTGTCGGACCGCGGGCGCGTGCTCTCGCCGCTCTCGTCGTCCTGTTTCACGGGTTCCCTTCGGTGCGATTACGGTGCGAAGCGTCACTCGCTCGATCATCTCGATCATGCAGTGAGAGAGGGTCTGCGTCGATGGTATGCCGCTCTCTGTCAGTGGTGGGCCGTAGGGTTCTGAGTCATGACCACGAGTCCTTCGAGCCCTGAGGGCACCGAGAGCCCCGGGATCCCGCGGCCGTCCGCCGAGCCGCCGGAGACGGCGGCGCCGGAATCGGCGGCGGCGCGGGCTCAGGAGCCGGCGGCGGCACAGGAACCCGCGGCGGCGCGGCCGCCCGCGTCGCTGTCGCCGTCGCGTGCGACTGACTTCATGCAGTGTCCGCTGCTGTACCGGTTCCGGGTGATCGACAGGCTGCCGGAGAAGCCGAGCGAGGCGGCCACGAAGGGCACGCTGGTCCACGCGGTGCTGGAGCGGCTCTTCGACGACCCGGCGGCGGACCGGACGGCGCCGCGGGCCAGGGCGATGATCCCGGCGCAGTGGGACCGGCTGCTGGAGTCGAAGCCGGAGCTCGGCGAGCTGTTCGCGGAGGACGGCGAGGGCGAGCGGCTGGCGCGCTGGCTGGGTGAGGCGGAGCAGCTGGTCGAGCGGTGGTTCACGCTGGAGGACCCGACGCGGCTGGAGCCGGCCGAGCGCGAGCTGTTCGTGGAGACGGAGCTGGAGTCGGGGCTGCGGCTGAAGGGCGTGATCGACCGGGTCGACGTGGCGCCGACGGGTGAGGTGCGGATCGTCGACTACAAGACGGGCAAGGCGCCGCGTCCGGAGTACAGCGAGGGCGCGCTGTTCCAGATGAAGTTCTACGCCCTGGTGGTGTGGCGGCTGAAGGGCGTGGTGCCGCGCCGGCTGCAGCTGGTGTATCTGGGCAGCGGTGATGTGCTGACGTACGACCCTGGCGAGGCGGACCTGTTGCGGGTGGAGCGGAAGCTGCTGGCGCTGTGGGACGCGATCCGGCTGGCCACCGAGACGGGTGACTGGCGGCCGCGGCCGACGAAGCTGTGCGGCTGGTGCGACCACCGGGCGGTGTGCCCGGAGTTCGGCGGGACTCCCCCGGCGTATCCGCTGCCGCTGGTCCCGTCCGAGTGACCGGCGCGCGGGGGCGGTTGTCCGTGTGCCCGGCGGAGTCCGCCGGGGGTGGTCAGGGCAGAATGGGCACGGTCTGCTGAGCCCTTAAGGAGTACCCCTGTGGCTATCCGCGTCCTACTGGTCGACGACCAGCCGCTGCTGCGCACCGGCTTCCGGATGATTCTGGAGGCGGAGCAGGATCTCGCGGTCGTCGGTGAGGCCGGGGACGGCCTCCAGGCTCTCGACCAGGTGCGGGCGCTGCAGCCCGATGTGGTGCTGATGGACATCCGGATGCCCCGGATGGACGGTGTGGAGGCGACGCGCCAGATCACCGGGCCCGGCCGGGACGGTCCGGCCAAGGTGCTCGTGCTGACGACCTTCGACCTCGACGAGTACGTGGTGGAGGCGCTGCGCGCGGGTGCCAGTGGCTTCCTGCTGAAGGACGCCCCCGCCAATGAGCTGGTGCAGGCGATCCGGGTGGTCGCGGCGGGCGAGGCGATGCTGGCGCCGAGCATCACGCGCCGGCTGCTGGACAAGTACGCCGGGCATCTGCCGTCCGGTGAGGAGCCGGTGCCGGACGCGCTGAACACGCTCACGGACCGTGAGGTGGAGGTGCTGAAGCTGGTGGCGCGCGGACTGTCGAACGCCGAGATCGCCGCCGATCTGTTCGTGAGCGAGACGACGGTCAAGACGCACGTGGGTCATGTGCTGACCAAGCTGGGGCTGCGCGACCGGGTGCAGGCCGCGGTGTACGCGTACGAGAGCGGACTGGTGCGCCCCGGGGCCCAGTAGGGGCCGCCGGGGCGGATTCGCGCGGGAGGAGGGTGCCCGGAGGTTCCGGGCACCCTTCTTCGTGCGTGCGGGCCGTCAGGCCTTCTTCAGCTCCCAGAAGCGGAAGACGGTGGAGGCGTCGAGCGTCCACTCCAGACCGGTGAGGTTGTTGCGGGCGACCGCGTACTGCTTGCCCTGCCAGAGCGGGATGATCGGGAGTTCCTCGGCGACCAGGTCCTGGAGCTTGCCGAAGTCCTCCTCGGTGGCGGTCCGGTCGGCGGAGGCGGCGGTGCGCGGGATGAGGGTCTTGCTGATCTTGCTGTTCTCGAAGTTGTTGCCGAGAACGTTGCCCTCGCCGAAGAACGGCTGGGTGAAGTTGTCGGGGTCGGGGTAGTCGGGCACCCAACCCTTGACGTACACGCCGTACTTGCCCGCCTTGATGTCCTTCTCGTACTGCTCGAACTCGACGGACTTCATGTCCACGTCGAACAGCCCGCTGTCGTTGAGCTGCTTGGCGATGGCCTTGAACTCGTCGTCGGTGGACGGGCCGTAGCGGCTCGGGGTGGACCAGAGGGTCAGCTTCACCTTGCCGTCGATGCCGGCGGAGCGCAGGGCCTGCTTGGCCTTCTCGGGCTGCGGCCGGTCGCCGTAGGTGTCGACGAAGGCCGTGTTGTGGCCGACGATTCCGGCGGGGACGATCGAGAACAGCGGGGTGGCGGTGGACCGGTAGACGTTCTCGACGAGCGCGTCGCGGTCGACGAGGTACGCGATGGCCTTGCGGACGCCCAGCTTGCCGACGACCGGGTCCTTCACGTTGAAGACCAGGTGCTGGACCTCGGCGCTGGAGCCCTCGATGACCTCGATGCCCTTCTCCTCGGCGCCGGTGGAACCCTGGAGTTCCTTGACGTCGTCGGCGGCGAGGCCTCGGTAGGCGACGTCGATGTCGCCCTTCTGCAGCGCCGCGGCGAGGGCCTTGCGGTCACCGCCGTAGAGCTTGAGCGTGACGCCGCCGTTCTTCACCTTGGCGGTGCCGTGGTACTCGGGGTTGACCGAGAAGACGGCCTCGTTCTCGCTGATGGAGTCGAGCTTGTACGGGCCCGAGCCGATGGCCTTGCCGTCGGTGCGCAGGGAGCCGGCGTCGTACTCGCGGTGGTCGACGATGGAGCCGGCACCGGAGGCGATCTTGCTCGGGAAGGTGGCGTCCGGGACCTTCAGCTTGAAGACGACGGTCTTGTCGTCCGGCGTCTCGATCTTGTCGATCGTGGTGAGCAGCGGGCCCGGGCCGTTGGCGTCATTGATCTTCAGCGCGCGCTCGAAGGAGAACTTGACGTCCTCGGAGGTGAGGGCGTTGCCGTTGCTGAACTTGAGCCCGTCGCGCAGGGTGCAGCGGTAGACCCGGCTGCCACCGCGGTCGAAGCCGCATTTCTCGGCCGCTTCGGGCTGCGGGATCTGCGCGCCCTTGGGGAAGCTGAGCAGGGACTGGAAGACGTTGTTGAAGAGCAGCCACGACCCGGGGTCGTAACCGGCGGCCGGGTCGGTGGCCAGGACGTCGTCGGACATGCCGACGACGACCGACTGGCCGTCCTCACCGGAGCCGCTGCCCTTCTCCGAACCGCAGCCGCTCAGCATGGCGGCCGCGAGCCCCGCGGCGAGCGGGGCCACGAGCCACTTGTTGTGTGCCTTCACAGGAACCTTGCCTCTGGATCTTTCGTGGCCGGCCGAGCCGTCTGCGCGGCCGGGTCGTGCGGAAGGGTCAGGCGACGCCCCGGCCGAGCTCCCAGAGCTGCAGGTCCGAGGAGTTGTTCAGCGACCACTCGACGCCGGAGATGTCGTCGCGGGAGGCGACGTACTGCTTGCCCTGCCACAGCGGCAGCACCGGGACGTCGGTGGCGACGATCTCCTGGAGCTTGGCGTAGGTGGGGGCGGCGGCGTTGCGGTCGGCGACGCGGCGCGACTGCGGGATGAGCTCGCTGCGTACGGTGGTGTTCACATAGGGGGTGTTGAGGAAGTTGCCCTCGTCGAGGAAGGGCGCGATGTAGTTGTCGGGGTCCGGGAAGTCCGGGAACCAGCCGAGGCCGTAGACCGCGTAGTCACCGCGCTTCTGGGCGGAGCGGAAGGTGGACCACTCGGCGCCTTCGGTCTTCACGTCGAAGAGCCGTGAGGCGTTGAGCTGGTCGCGCAGAGCCTCGAACTCCTTTGCGGTGCCTGCCCCGTAGTGGTCGGTGGTGTAGTGCAGGGTCAGCTTGACCGGCGTGGTGATGCCGGCGGAGCGCAGGATCGCGCCGGCCTTCTTGGTGTCCGGCTCGCCGTACTTGTTGAAGAAGCTGTTGCTGTGGCCGGCGATGCTCGTCGGGATGAGCGAGTAGAGCGGCGTGGCCGTGGAGCCGTAGACCTTGCCGGCGATCTGGCTGCGGTCGACGAGGGCGGCCATGGCCTGGCGGACGGCCTTGTCCTTGACGGACGGGTCCTTGGTGTTGAAGCCGAGGTAGCGGATCTCGAGGCCGGGGACCTCGGTGAGCTTGACGCCCTCCTTGGGGTCGTCGGAGAGCTCCTTGATCTGCTCGGGCGACATGGTGCGGGTCATCATGTCGATGTCGCCGGAGTCGAAGGCCTCGCCCATGGCGCCGTCGTCCGCGAAGGAGCGCAGTTCGACCTTGTCGTTCTTCAGCTTGATGTCGCCCTTGTAATGGGCGTTCTTGGTGAAGACGACACTGGTGACCTGGTTGTCCCGCACCTCGGCCCGCATGGTGTACGGGCCGGAACCGTCGACCTCGAAGCCGTCGCGGAGCTTCCTCGCTTCGTACTTGTCGCTGCTGAGGATGCCCGCGACGGGCGTGGACAGCTTGTAGGGGAAGGTCGCGTCGGGCGTCTTGAGGTGGAAGACGACCTCGCTGTCGCTCTTCGTCTCGATGGTGTCGATGTTGGACAGGAGGCCCGCGGCACCGTTGTCGGAGTTGATGGCGAGGACGCGCTCGATGGAGAACTTCACATCGCGGCCGGTGACGGGCTTGCCGTCGGAGAAGGTGAGGCCTTCACGCAGGGTGCAGCGGTAGCTCTCACTGGCCTTGTCGGTGAAGCCGCACTGGGAGGCGGCCTCGGGCACCGGGGCGCCGCCGCCGCGCGGGACGTGCATCAGCGTCTGCACGGTCTGGCGGAGGACGTTCCACACACCGGTGTCGTAGGCGAAGGCCGGGTCGAAGGGGGCCGAGGCGTCCTCGGTGGCGGCGAACTGGTCCGTGGTACCGACGACGATGGCGTTGCCTCCGCCCGAGCCGCCCTGCGAGGTTCCGCACGCGGCGAGGACGGGGGCGAGCAGGCCGATCACGGCCGGCAGCACCAAGGTCTTGCGGTTCATGGGGGACGTTCTCCTCATCCGGCACTGGGGTACAGCGGTGTACGGAGACTCCGCCGCGGCCGCCCGGTCGGGGCGGGGCGATCGGGCCGGGATACAGAGCGATCGGTCCTGTGTTCACGGTGGCTTGGTGGCCGCCGGGCGCACACGGAATGTGCGGTGGAGTTCTCGCGAAAAGATTAGTGGGCTGGACCACTGCCCCCGGAACGGCCTTCACCGGGGCCGGCATCGGACAGTGAGCAGGAATACGTACGGCCTTATCACTATGCGCGGGAATGTTTCGTACACCGCTCCATGAAACCGGACACATGGACGCGGCCGAAGCCTCCCGTTCCGGGCAAGCGGCGCGTTCGGACCGCCCGGCGGGCGCCACGCTGAGTGAGCAACGTCACGCCGGAGGCGTATTCCGGTGGTCACGGAAAATACACACTCCGGCGCCCTGAGTTTTTGATCTATTCAACGAACCACGCTCGGTGTGCGGATCAGTTCACACGCGTGATCAAGGTGCGGAGAAATCCGAGATCGACTTCTTCGAGCGAGCGGACGACCACCCGGCCGTCGGCGGGGGCGATCGGCGCCACGGAGGGAACGGCGACGACCCGGCAGCCCGCGGCCTCGGCGGCGGCGACCCCGGTCGCGGTGTCCTCGATGACGGCGCATCTCGCCGGTTCGGCGCCGACGCCGCGGGCGGCCAGCAGATAGGGGTCGGGGTGCGGCTTGGTGCGGGGCACCTCGTCGCCCGCGACGGTGAGGGTGAAGCGGTCGCGGCCGAGCGAGTGCAGGACCCGGTCGATGATGCGGCGGTGCGAGGCGGAGACCAGGGCGGTCGGGATGTGGTGCGCGGCGAGCTCGGCCAGCAGCCGTTCGGCGCCCGGCATGAGGGGGACACCACGGCCGATGCGCTGCTCGAAGCGCTCGTTGAGCAGCACGGTCAGCTCGGCGAGGGTGATGTCGGCGCCGGTGGCCTCGATGAGGTAGCCGGCGCTGCGGGTCATGGGGCCGCCGACGACGATGTCGCGCCATGACTCGTCGAGCCGGTGTCCGAGGTCGCCGAAGACCTCCACTTCCGCGTCCCACCAGAAGCCCTCGGTGTCGACCAGGGTGCCGTCCATGTCGAGGAAGACCGCCTGCAGGGCGGAACCTTCGGCCGTACGGGTCAGGGACGCGGGGACCGTACTGGTCATCGGCACACCTCCATGGAGGGACGAGAAGGCCGGTCACTCTCCCGGTGGGGGTTCGTCCCGGTGGGAAAGTGACCGGCCTGCACTGGACCGACCAGTGTACGTCGCGTCGCGTCAGCGTGCGTTGAAGTACTTCGCCTCGGGGTGGTGGATGACGATCGCGTCGGTGGACTGCTCGGGGTGGAGCTGGAACTCCTCGGAGAGGTGGACGCCGATCCGTTCCGGCTGGAGCAGCTCGGCGATCTTGGCCCGGTCCTCCAGGTCGGGGCACGCGCCGTAGCCGAGGGAGAAGCGCGCGCCGCGGTACTTGAGCGCGAACATGTCCTCGACGTCCTCGGGGTCCTCGCCGCCGAAGCCGAGCTCGGCGCGGACCCGGGCGTGCCAGTACTCGGCCAGTGCCTCGGCGAGCTGGACGGAGAGGCCGTGCAGCTCCAGGTAGTCGCGGTAGGAGTCGGAGGCGAACAGCTCGGCGGTGGCCTCGCCGATCTTCGAGCCGACGGTCACCACCTGCAGGCCGACGACATCGGTCTCGCCGGAGTCCTCGGCGCGGAAGAAGTCCGCGAGGCAGAGCCTGCGCCCGCGGCGCTGGCGCGGGAAGGTGAAGCGGGTGCGCTCGTTGCCGCGGTCGTCGAGGATGATCAGGTCGTCGCCCTTGGACACGCACGGGAAGTAGCCGTAGACCACGGCGGCTTCCAGCATGTTCTGGGTGTGGAGCTGGTCGAGCCAGCCGCGCAGCCGGGGCCGGCCCTCCGTCTCGACGAGTTCCTCGTACGTCGGCCCGTCGCCGGTCCGGGCCTGCTTCAGGCCCCACTGGCCCTTGAAGAGGGCGCCTTCGTCGAGCCAGGAGGCGTACTCCTTGAGCTGGATGCCCTTGATGACGCGCGTGCCCCGGAACGGCGGCTCGGGCACGGGGTTGTCGGTGGCGACGTCGGAGCGGACGCCTTCCTGCGGGGCCTGATCCTCGATCACCACGCCGCCTGCGGGACGCACCCGGCGCTGCTTGAGCTCGGGGAGGGCCGCGCCGGGGACTCCGCGCTTGACCGCGACGAGGGCGTCCATGAGGCGCAGTCCCTCGAACGCGTCGCGGGCGTAACGGACTTCGCCCTGGTAGATCTCGTGCAGGTCCTGCTCGACATAGGCGCGGGTGAGCGCGGCGCCGCCGAGGATGACGGGGTATTCGGCGGACAGACCGCGCTGGTTGAGCTCCTCCAGGTTCTCCTTCATGATCACCGTGGACTTCACCAGCAGGCCGGACATGCCGATGACGTCGGCCTTGTGCTCCTGGGCCGCTTCCAGGATCGCGGAGACCGGCTGCTTGATACCGAGGTTGACGACGTTGTAGCCGTTGTTGGAGAGAATGATGTCGACGAGGTTCTTGCCGATGTCGTGGACGTCGCCGCGGACGGTGGCCAGCACGATGGTGCCCTTGCCCGCCCCTCCTTCGCCGTCGGCCGTCTTCTCCATGTGGGGTTCGAGGTGGGCGACCGCGCTCTTCATGACCTCGGCGGACTGGAGGACGAACGGCAGCTGCATCTGGCCGGAGCCGAACAGTTCACCGACGACCTTCATACCGTCCAGCAGGGTGTCGTTGACGATGTCGAGGGCGGGGCGCCCGGCGAGTGCCTCGTCGAGGTCGGCCTCCAGGCCGTTGCGCTCACCGTCGATGATGCGGCGCTTGAGGCGCTCCTCCAGCGGCAGGGCGGCCAGTTCCTCGGCCTTGCCCGCCTTGAGGGACTTGGCGGTGGCGCCCTCGAAGAGCGCCATCAGCTTCTGGAGCGGGTCGTAGCCCTCGGCGCGGCGGTCGTAGATGAGGTCCAGGGCGGTGGTGACCTGCTCCTCGTCGAAGCGGGCGATCGGCAGGATCTTGCTGGCGTGCACGATCGCCGAGTCGAGGCCCGCCTTGACGCACTCGTCGAGGAAGACCGAGTTGAGCAGGATGCGGGCGGCGGGGTTGAGGCCGAAGGAGATGTTCGACAGGCCGAGCGTGGTCTGCACGTCCGGGTGGCGCCGCTTGAGTTCGCGGATCGCCTCGATGGTGGCGATGCCGTCCTTGCGGGACTCCTCCTGGCCGGTACAGATGGTGAAGGTCAGGGCGTCGATGAGGATGTCCTCCTCACGGATGCCCCAGTTCCCGGTGAGGTCGGCGATCAGCCGCTCGGCGATCTCGACCTTCTTCTCGGGTGTACGGGCCTGGCCCTCCTCGTCGATGGTCAGCGCGATCAGCGCGGCGCCGTGCTCCTGCGCCAGCCGGGTGACCTTGGCGAAACGCGACTCGGGTCCGTCGCCGTCCTCGTAGTTGACGGAGTTGATGACGGCGCGGCCGCCGAGCTTCTGCAGGCCGGCCTCGATGACCTCGACCTCGGTGGAGTCGAGGACGATGGGCAGGGTGGAGGCGGTGGCGAAGCGGCCGGCCAGTTCCTCCATGTCGGCGACGCCGTCCCGGCCCACGTAGTCGACGCACAGGTCGAGCATGTGGGCGCCTTCGCGGATCTGGTCGCGGGCCATCTCCACGCAGTCGTCCCAGCGGCCCTCCAGCATGGCCTCGCGGAACTTCTTGGAGCCGTTGGCGTTGGTCCGCTCGCCGATCGCGAGGTACGAGGTGTCCTGGCGGAACGGCACGGTCTGGTAGAGGGAGGCGGCACCGGGCTCGGGGCGCGGCTCCCGCGGGGTGGGCGCGAGGTCACGGACGCGCTCGACGACCTGGCGCAGGTGTTCCGGTGTCGTACCGCAGCAGCCGCCGACCAGGGACAGCCCGTATTCGCGGACGAAGGTCTCCTGGGCGTCGGCGAGCTCGGGGGCGGTCAGCGGGTAGTGCGCGCCGTTCTTGCCCAGGACCGGCAGGCCGGCGTTGGGCATGCAGGACAGCGGGACGCGGGAGTGGCGGGCCAGATAGCGCAGGTGCTCGCTCATCTCGGCGGGGCCGGTGGCGCAGTTCAGCCCGATCATGTCGATGCCGAGCGGCTCCAGCGCGGTGAGGGCGGCGCCGATCTCGGAGCCGAGGAGCATGGTGCCGGTGGTCTCGACGGTGACGGAGCAGATCAGCGGCAGGTCCAGGCCGCAGGCGTCGAGGGCGCGGCGGGCGCCGAGGATGGCGGCCTTCGTCTGGAGCAGGTCCTGGGTGGTCTCCACCAGGAGGGCGTCGGCGCCGCCCGCGATCATCCCTTCCGCGTTCTGCTGGTAGGCGTCGCGGAGGGTGAGGTAGGCGACGTGGCCGAGGGTGGGCAGCTTGGTGCCGGGGCCCATGGAGCCGAGGACCCAGCGCTGCTGTCCGGTCTTGAGGGTGTAGGCGTCGGCGGCCTCGCGGGCGATGCGGGCGCCGGCCTCGGACAGCTCGTGGACGCGCTCGGGGATGTCGTACTCCCCGAGGGCGGAGAAGTTGGCGCCGAAGGTGTTGGTCTCGACGCAGTCGACACCGACGGCGTAGTACGCCTCGTGGACCGAGCGGACGATGTCGGGCCGGGTGATGTTGAGGATCTCGTTGCACCCTTCGAGGTTCTGGAAGTCCTCGAGGGTGGGTTCCTGGGCCTGGAGCATCGTGCCCATGGCGCCGTCGGCGACGACCACACGGGTGGCCAGGGCCTCACGGAGGGCGGCGGCTCGGGTCCTGCTGTCCGCAAGACGGGTGCTGTCGGCGGAAGGGGTCGGCAACGAGGCCATGGATGTGCTCCCAGGGATGCGACGGCTGTCGGCTTTGCGTCTTCGGTGAAGGCGCACCGGGCCAGAGTAACCACGTATCCCCCGGGGTGGACATCTTGTCCCAGGGGGCGGACGGCATCCTGTCCAGGGCGATTTTTCGGCCACGGCCTGTTTGTGGGTTCCCACGAGGTGGCTGAGGGTCGACAACGACCGATAGTGTTCAGCATTGTCGAACAATGGGAGAAGGGCCGGGCGATGGCGAAGAACATCCAGTCGCTTGAACGGGCGGCGGCGATGCTGCGACTGCTCGCGGGCGGGGAGCGCCGGCTCGGACTGTCGGACATCGCGTCGTCGCTGGATCTGGCCAAGGGCACCGCACACGGCATCCTGCGCACCCTTCAGGCGGAGGGTTTCGTCGAACAGGATCCGGCGTCCGGGCGCTACCAGCTGGGGGCCGAGCTGCTGCGGCTCGGGAACAGCTACCTCGATGTGCACGAGCTGCGGGCGCGCGCCCTGGTCTGGACGGACGACCTGGCCCGCTCCAGCGGAGAGAGCGTCCACCTGGGCGTGCTGCACCAGCAGGGCGTGCTGGTGATCCACCATGTCTTCCGCCCGGACGACAGCCGTCAGGTGCTGGAGGTCGGGGCCATGCAGCCGCTGCACTCCACGGCCCTGGGCAAGGTGCTGTCCGCGTACGACCCGGTGGCGCACACGGAGGCCGTGGAGGGCGACCGCAAGCCGTTCACCCCGCGCACCGTCACCGACCTGGGGGACTTCGAGTCGGTCCTCGACATGACGCGTGCGCGCGGCTGGGCGGCGGACGTCGAGGAGACCTGGGAGGGCGTGGCGTCGGTCGCCGCGCCGATCCACGACCGCCGCAGGATGCCGGTCGGCGCGGTGGCCATCACGGGCGCGGTGGAACGCGTCTGCAACGGCGGGGAGCTCCGTTCGGAGCTGGTCGCGGCGGTGCGGGACTGCGCCCGCGCGGTCTCCCGCGACCTCGGCGCCGGGCGCTTCTGACGCCCCCGGCGCATCATCGGTAACGAACGCATTTCGGCCAACAGAACCCTTGACGCCACGTTTACCAGGGAGCAAAACTGCCGTTCACCGGTCGACATTGTCGAACACCTAACGGCAATACGCGCTAGAGTGTGACAACGCCAGAGGCCGGTTTCGCTCTCACCCCCGAGGGCGCGGACCACCGGAGGGACCCGGTGTCCGCCTTCCCCTGGACGAAGGACAAAGGAGTCGCGGGTGTCCAGCTCCGACATCTTCATCGGCGAGATCATTGGTACCGCCGTACTCATCCTGCTCGGCGGTGGCGTCGTCGCCGCCGTTGTACTCAAGCGCTCTAAGGCTCAGAACGCCGGCTGGCTCGCCATCACCTTCGGGTGGGGCTTCGCCGTTCTGACCGCGGTCTACATGACGGGGACGCTCTCCGGAGCGCACCTCAACCCGGCCGTCACGGTCGGTATCGCGATCAAGGACGGGGAGTGGAAAAACGTTCCCGTCTACCTTGCGGGACAGCTTCTCGGTGCCATGATCGGCGCCGCGCTGGTCTGGATCGCCTACTACGGCCAGTTCCAGGCGCACCTGACCGATCGCGAGATCATCGGCGACCCTGCGGAGAAGGCCGTCGAGGGTCCGCACGACGAGGCCAAGAGCAACGCCGGCCCGGTCCTCGGCGTCTTCTCCACCGGCCCTGAGATCCGGAACGTCTGGCAGAACCTCGCCACCGAGATCATCGGCACGCTCGTGCTCGTCCTGGCCGTGCTCACGCAGGGCCTGAACGACAGCGGCAAGGGCCTCGGCGTCGTCGGCGGTCTGATGGTCGCCCTCGTGGTGGTCGGCATCGGTCTGTCTCTCGGCGGGCCGACCGGTTACGCCATCAACCCGGCCCGTGACCTGGGACCGCGCATCGTGCACGCCCTCCTCCCGCTGCCGAACAAGGGCGGCTCCGACTGGGGCTACGCCTGGATCCCCGTGGTCGGTCCGCTGATCGGCGCGGCCGCCGCCGCGGGTATTTACAACATCGCGTTCGCCTAAGCCGTCCTTCTTACAGACTTCCGGGAGCAACCGTGACCGACGCACACACCACCGGCCCGTTCATCGCGGCCATCGACCAGGGCACCACCTCCAGCCGCTGCATCGTCTTCGACAAGGACGGCCGGATCGTCTCCGTCGACCAGAAGGAGCACGAGCAGATCTTCCCGAAGCCGGGCTGGGTCGAGCACAACGCCGCCGAGATCTGGACGAACGTCCAGGAGGTCGTGGCGGGCGCCATCGAGAAGGCCGGCATCACCGCCGCCGACGTCAAGGCCATCGGCATCACCAACCAGCGCGAGACCACGCTGCTCTGGGACAAGCACACCGGTGAGCCCGTCCACAACGCGATCGTCTGGCAGGACACCCGTACCGACGCCCTGTGCAAGGAGCTCGGGCGGAACGTCGGCCAGGACCGCTTCCGCCGGGAGACCGGTCTGCCGCTCGCGTCCTACTTCGCCGGTCCCAAGGTCCGCTGGCTGCTGGACAACGTCGAGGGGCTGCGCGAGCGCGCCGAGCGCGGCGACATCCTCTTCGGCACCATGGACTCCTGGGTCATCTGGAACCTGACGGGCGGTGTCGACGGCGGTCACCACGTCACCGACGTCACCAATGCCTCCCGCACCATGCTGATGAACCTCCACAGCATGGAGTGGGACCAGAAGATCCTGGAATCGATGGAGGTCCCGGCGGCCGTGCTGCCGGAGATCCGGTCCTCCGCCGAGGTGTACGGCCACGTCAAGGGCGGCATCCTCGACGGCGTCCCGGTCGCCTCCGCCCTGGGCGACCAGCAGGCGGCCCTGTTCGGCCAGACCTGCTTCTCCGAGGGTGAGGCCAAGTCCACCTACGGCACCGGTACCTTCCTGCTGCTGAACACCGGCGAGAAGGTCATCAACAGCTACTCGGGCCTCATCACCACCGTCGGTTACAAGATCGGCGACCAGGCCCCGGTGTACGCCCTGGAAGGCTCCATCGCCGTCACCGGCTCGCTGGTGCAGTGGATGCGCGACCAGATGGGCCTGATCAACTCGGCCGCCGAGATCGAGACGCTCGCGTCGTCGGTCGACGACAACGGCGGCGCGTACTTCGTACCGGCCTTCTCGGGCCTGTTCGCCCCGTACTGGCGCTCCGACGCCCGCGGTGTGATCGCCGGCCTGACCCGGTACGTCACCAAGGCGCACATCGCGCGCGCCGTGCTCGAGGCCACCGCCTGGCAGACCCGCGAGATCACCGACGCCATGACGAAGGACTCCGGCGTCGAGCTCGCGGCACTCAAGGTCGACGGCGGCATGACCTCCAACAACCTGCTGATGCAGACCCTCTCGGACTTCCTGGACGCGCCCGTGGTGCGGCCGATGGTCGCCGAGACGACCTGCCTCGGCGCCGCCTACGCCGCCGGTCTGGCCGTCGGCTTCTGGCCGGACACCGACGCGCTGCGCGCCAACTGGCGCAGGGCCGCCGAGTGGACCCCCCGCATGGACGCTGACAAGCGTGACAGCGAGTACAAGAACTGGCTCAAGGCCGTCGAGCGGACCATGGGCTGGATCGAGGACGAGGAGTAATTCGACATGACCACCCTGCAGAGCGTCCCCACCCTTGGGACGCACCCGGCTGCCGGTTCCCTGCCGAGCCGTGCCGAGACGCGGGAGCAGCTCTCCAAGGCCACCTACGACCTCCTGGTGATCGGCGGCGGCATCCTGGGTATCTCGACGGCCTGGCACGCCGCGCAGTCCGGGCTGCGGGTGGCCCTGGTGGACGCCGGCGACTTCGCCGGCGCCACCTCCTCCGCCTCCTCCAAGCTGCTCCACGGCGGGCTGCGCTACCTGCAGACCGGCGCGGTGAAGCTGGTGGCGGAGAACCACTTCGAGCGCCGTGCGGTCTCCCGCCAGGTCGCCCCGCACCTGGCCAACCCGCTGACCTTCTACCTGCCGGTCTACAAGGGCGGGCCGCACGGCGCCGCGAAGCTCGGCGCGGGTGTCTTCGCCTACTCGGCGCTCTCGGCGTTCGGTGACGGCGTCGGCCACCTGCTCAGCCCCTCCAAGGCCGCACAGGACGTGCCCGAGCTGCGCACCGAGAACCTGAAGGCCGTCGCCGTCTACGGCGACGACCAGATGAACGACGCGCGCATGGCCCTCATGACGGTCCGTGCCACGGTCGAGGCGGGCGCCACCGTCCTCAACCACGCCGAGGTCACCGGCCTGCGCTTCACCAAGGGCCGGGTCACCGGCGCGGACCTCAGGGACCGCACCACCGGCGACGAGTTCGGCGTCGACGCCCGTCTCGTGCTCAACGCCACCGGACCCTGGGTCGATCACCTGCGCCGGATGGAGGACCCGAACGCGGCCCCGTCCATCCGCCTCTCCAAGGGCGCGCACCTCGTCCTGAAGCGCACCTCCCCCTGGAAGGCCGCGCTCGCCACCCCGATCGACAAGTACCGCATCACCTTCGCCCTCCCCTGGGAGGACATGCTGCTGCTCGGTACGACCGACGAGGAGTACGAGGGCGACCCGGGCGAGGTCGCGGTCAACGAGAAGGACATCACCCAGATCCTGGACGAGGCCGCGTTCTCCATCCGCGACCAGCAGCTGTCCCGCGACCTGATCACCTACTCCTTCGCCGGTCTGCGGGTGCTGCCGGGCGGTCCCGGCGACACCTCCAAGGCCAAGCGCGAGACGGTCGTGACCGAGGGCCGCGGCGGCATGCTGTCGGTGGCCGGCGGCAAGTGGACGACCTTCCGCCACATCGGCCGCACGGTGATGAACAAGCTGGCGTCCCTGCCCGGCCGCCCGCTGGGCGAGGACATGGAGCCGATCGCCTCGCTGCCCAAGAAGCTCCCGCTCCCCGGCATAGCCAACCCCAACGCGGTCGCCCACCGGCTGCTGGTCGACGGTGGCACGCCCGGCCCGCGCATGGCCGCGGACACGGCCCGCCACCTGGCCACGCACTACGGCTCGCTCTCGTTCGACATCGCCCGCCTGGCGAACGACAACCCGGAGCTGGCCGAGCGCATCCACCCGGACGCGCCGGAGATCTGGGCGCAGGTCGCCTACGCCCGGGACCACGAGTGGGCCGAGACGGCGGACGACGTGCTGCGCCGCCGTACGACCCTGACGATCCGCGGTCTCGCGACCGACGACATCCGCACCAGGGTCGAGGACATGCTGGGCAAGAAGGCCTGACGCCGCGCGGCACGGACAGGTCCGCAGGGCGGCTCCCGGACGGGGGCCGCCCTCGCCGTGTTCCCCAACTGGGTGCGCGGCGGCCCGCCCTGTCGGTGTTTCCGGTGTTCGGCCTGGGTAGTCGGTCGGGGTCGGCGGACCTTCCCCAAGAGCACTCGGACGTGTACAGGGGCTGCGGGAGGGAGCTCGGCAAGCCGTAAGGTTGGTTCGTACGCACGGAACTTCGGAAGGAGGCCTGGGTGATCGAGCTCGAGGGGGTTCCCGAGCTGATCGACCCGGTCATGGTGGCCGCGTTCGAGGGCTGGAACGACGCCGGCGACGCCGCCTCCACCGCGGTCGCGCACCTGGACAGGGAATGGAAGGGCGAGGTCTTCGCGGCGCTCGACGCCGAGGACTACTACGACTTCCAGGTCAACCGGCCCACGGTGTTCCTGGACGGCGGGGTACGGAAGATCACCTGGCCCACCACCCGGCTCTCCGTGGTGCGGGTCGGCGGCGAGAAGCCGCGGGACCTGGTGCTGGTCCGCGGCATCGAGCCGTCCATGCGCTGGCGCTCGTTCTGCAACGAGATCCTGGGCTTCGCGCACGAGCTGGGCGTGGAGATGGTGGTGATCCTGGGCGCGCTGCTCGGTGACACCCCGCACACCCGGCCGGTGCCGGTCAGCGGCGTCACGTCCGACCCGGACCTGGCGCGCACCATGGACCTGGAGGAGACCCGGTACGAAGGCCCGACGGGCATCGTCGGCATCCTTCAGGAGGCCTGCACGCACGCGGGTGTACCGGCGGTGAGCCTGTGGGCCGCGGTGCCGCACTACGTGTCGCAGCCGCCCAACCCCAAGGCGACGCTGGCCCTCCTCAACCGGCTGGAGGACCTGATCGATCTGCGCATCCCGCTCGGTGAGCTGGCCGAGGACGCCCGCGCCTGGCAGGTGGGGGTGGACCAGCTCGCGTCCGAGGACAGCGAGGTGGCGGAGTACGTGCAGACGCTGGAGGAGGCGCGGGACACCGCGGAGCTCCCGGAGGCGTCCGGCGAGGCCATCGCCCGGGAGTTCGAGCGGTATCTGCGGCGGCGGGACGGCGGGCCGGGTGGTACGCCGGGTGCCGGGTCCGGGCCGGGGCACGCCACGGACCTCGGGGACGGCTCCTATCTGCGGGACACGTCGAGCGGCCGGACGCGGCCGCCGAAGCCGTCCAGGCCGGGCCAGGAGCCCGGCTCCGAGCCGGAGGCCGACTCCGGCGAGGACGACGGCCCCCCGGGACCCTCGGGATCTGCAGGCGAGTGAGAAACGGGGCGGTACCGGAATCGGTACCGCCCCGCTTCGTGGCCCGGGTGGGCGCATGGGCTAGAGGGCCACGCCGAGCAGTGCGTCGACGGTGCGGGAGACGAGGCCGGGCGCGCTCTCGTCCGTGCCGCCCGCGGACTCCTGGGCCGCGGCCCAGCGGTCCACGGCCGCGAGGGCTGCCGGGGCGTCCAGGTCGTCCGCCAGGGCCTCGCGGACCTCTTCGAGGAGCGCGTCGGCGGACGGCCCGTCGGGGCGGGAGACGGCGGCGCGCCAGCGTCCGAGCCGCTCCACGGCGTCCTCCAGCACCTGGTCCGTCCACTCCCAGTCGGCACGGTAGTGGTGCGAGAGCAGGGCGAGGCGGACGGCGGCCGGGTCGACGCCCTGGCGCCGCAGCGCGGAGACGAAGACCAGGTTGCCCTTGGACTTGGACATCTTCTCGCCGTGCAGGGCGACCATTCCGGCGTGCACATAGGCCTTGGCGAAGGGGTGTTCGCCGGTGAGCGCCTGGGCGTGCGAGGCGCCCATCTCGTGGTGCGGGAAGACCAGGTCGGAACCGCCGCCCTGGACGTCGAAGCCCATGCCGAAGTGGTCGAGGGCGATGGCGACGCACTCGATGTGCCAGCCGGGCCGCCCGGGGCCGAGGGTGCCGCCGTCCCAGCTGGGCTCGCCCTCACGGGCGGCCATCCAGAGCATCGGGTCGAGCGGGTTCTTCTTGCCGGGGCGGTCGGGGTCGCCGCCGCGCTCGGCGGACAGGCGCCGCATGAGCTCGGTGTCGTAGTGCGAGACCTCGCCGAAGTGCGGGTCGGACTCGACGGAGAAGTAGACGTCGCCCTCGAGTTCGTAGGCGGCGCCCGCGTCCCGGAGCCGTTCGACGAGCGGGACGATGCCGGGTATCGACTCCACGGCGCCGATGTAATGCTGCGGCGGCAGCATCCGCAGGGCGGTCATGTCCTCGCGGAACAGGGCGGTCTCCCGCTCGGCGAGCCGGGTCCAGTCGATGCCGTCACGCTCGGCCCGCTCCAGCAGCGGATCGTCCACGTCGGTGACGTTCTGGACGTAGTGAACCTGCCGCTTGGTGTCGAGCCACACGCGCTGAACGAGGTCGAACGCGTTGTAGGTCGCCGCGTGACCCATGTGGGTCGCGTCGTACGGTGTGATGCCGCAGACGTAGATACGGGCGACAGGACCGGGGGCGAGGGTCACTCGGCCACCGGTGGCGGTGTCGTGGATCCGGAGGTCGCGGCCCTTGCCGGGCAGGGCGGGGACCTCAGAAGCGGGCCAGGCATACATGCCACGAGCGTAACCGGACGCCTGTTCCGGATACGAACCGGATGCAAGATCATGACCGAATAGGCGCTCTTGCGCGAGGGGCTTCGACGTGCATCGGAACGGCGTGCCCTGAGGGCTCCGTCAGACCGGTGGCCAGGGGATCGCGGGCCACCGTCCCGAGGGTTCGGGGTGGCGGCCCGACGCGCGCAGGGCCTCGACCCGGTCCCTCAGCGCCGTCACCTCCGCCGGGGTGATGAGCTCCGCCAGGCGGGTGGCGAGCGGACCGCCCGGTGCCAGCGTTCCGGCCAGCCGGCCCAGCACGTCCAGGGCCTCCGCGGGCAGGGCTTCGCCCGCCCAGCCCCACAGCAGCGTGCGCAGCTTGTCGTCGACGTTGAAGGTGACGCCGTGGTCGATGGCGTACAGCCGGCCGTCCGGCGACGGCAGGAGGTGGCCGCCCTTGCGGTCCCCGTTGTTGATCACCGCGTCGAGGACGGCGAGCCGGCGCAGCCGTTCGTCGTCGGCGTGCACGAGCAGCGCCGTGCGGTCCTCGCCGACCTCGGCCAGGCCGACGGCCTTCCACCCGGCCCCCGGCTCGTCCTCGTCGACGAGCGCCAGCAGGGACGCCGCGGGGTCGCCCTCGACCCACAGCTGGACCATGCCCAGGCCGTAGGGCCCGTCCCGCAGCACCGTCGGCGGGACCAGGCTCCAGCCGGTCGCCTCCGACACCTCGTAGGCAGCGACCTCCCGCTGCGCCAGGGTGCCGTCGGGGAAGTCCCACAGCGGCCGCTCGCCGGCCACGGGTTTGTACACGCACTCGGCCTGTTCGCCCTCGTACGCGACCGTGCAGAACAGCACCGCATTGGACGCCTCGGGGATCCGGCCCTGCACCGTCAGCTCGCCCTTGGCGAGCAGATCGATCGGCTCCACGGGTGTCAGGCGCCCCTGCGGTATCCGTTCTGGCGCGGGCATACGTGTCCTTCCGGATCGAGCGGCAGGCTGCACAACGGGCACGGCGGGCGGCCCGCGTTGACCACGTCCAGCGCGCGTTTGGCGAAGGCCCGCGCCTGGGCGCCGGTCAGCCGGACGCGCAGCATCGGCGGGCCGTTCTCCTCGTCCTGCAGCAGCCGCTCCTCGGCCTCGGCGAGGTCCTCCTCGGAGTCCGCGTCGAGTTCGACGAGCGCCTGCGCCTCGACGATCATGCGCTGTTCCTCGCCGTCCCAGGCCAGCGCCATGGTGCCGACCCGGAACTCCTCCTCCACGGGGGCGTCGAGCGGTGCGGTGTCCGCGATGTCGGAGGGGGCGACCGCCGGCACCGGGGCGTTGCCGCCGGTACGCCGCACGACCTCGTCGAGCAGCTCGTCGATCCGCTCGGCGAGCGCGGCCACCTGGGTCTTCTCCAGCGCGACGCTGGTGATCCGGCCCCCGGCGGACGCCTGCAGGAAGAACGTACGGCGGCCAGGCAGCCCGACCGTGCCGGCCACGAAGCGCTCCGGTGGGTCATAGAGGAACACCTGACGGGACACGTTCCCTCTCCCTTGAATCCTTGTATCTCGGTTCGGACGGCGCTACGGCCTGTCCACCCTACTGTGCGGAGCGATCACGGTGCGCCCGCGCCGCCCCCCACCTCGGCCGCCCCGCCACCGGCGTCCTCGCGGGGCATCAGGGCGCCGAAGTCGCCCGTGTCGCCGAGTCGTACGAGGAAGGGCCGCAGTCGTGTGTAACGGATCGCTGTCACGGAACACGGTTCGACATGGATCCGCTGGAAGAGATCGAGATGCATGCCGAGAGCGTCGGCCACGACGGACTTGATGACGTCGCCGTGCGAACACATCAGGAAGACCGCGTTCTCCCCGTGTTCGGCGTCCACGCGCGCGTTCCACTCCCGTACGGCGTCGACGGAGCGGGCCTGCATGGCACGCATCGACTCGCCGCCGGGGAAGGCCGCGGCCGACGCGTGCTGCTGGACCACCTCCATGAGCGGCTCGTCGGCGAGCTCGGCGAGTTTGCGGCCCGACCAGTGGCCGTAGTGGCACTCGCCGATCCGGTCGTCGGTGTGCAGCTCGAGCCCGGGACGGGCCTCCAGCAGCGGCTGGAGGGTCTCCCGGCAGCGCTGGAGGGGGCTGGTGACGACGGCGGCGAGCGGTACTCCGGCGAGCCGCCCGGGGAGCGCGGCGGCCTGGGCGGCCCCGCGCTCGTCGAGTCCGACGCCGGGGGTCCAGCCCGCGAGCACCCCGGCGGTGTTGGCGGTGGAACGTCCGTGCCGTACGAGGATCAACGTGGCCATGTCTGCCAGCCTAGGGCCTGTCCTTCGGATCGGGCCGTGCCCGGCCTCCCGGGAGCGGGCCCCGGGGCTGTTTCCATGGACGGAGTGGGGGCTCGCACGTGCAAGGCCGCCGGGGCCGGGGAAGGATACGCGCCGTGATCGTGGACTGTGCCATCTACCGGGACGGGCGCCGCAGTGAGGGCCCGTCCGACTTCTCGGACGCCCTCGACGAGGCGCGGGCCACGGGCGACGCGTTCCTCTGGGTCGGGCTGCACGAGCCGACGGAGGCGGAGTTCGACCACGTCTCGGAGGAGTTCGGGCTGCACCCGCTGGCGGTGGAGGACGCGCTCAAGGCTCATCAGCGGCCGAAGCTGGAGGTGTACGACGACTCGCTCTTCATGGTCCTCAAGCCGGTGCTGTACGAGCCGAGCAGCGACACCGTCTCCACCGGCGAACTGATGGTGTTCGTGGGCGATTCGTTCGTCGTGACGGTGCGGCACGGCGAGGGCGCGCCGCTGGCGGCGGTGCGGCGCCGGCTGGAGGCCGAGCCGGAGGTGCTCCGGCACGGACCGACGTCCGTGCTGTACGCGATCAGCGACGCCGTCGTGGACCACTACATCGAGGTGGCGGCCGAGCTCCAGGTCGACCTGGAGGAGATGGAGGCGGAGGTCTTCCAGCCGACGGGCAGCGATGCGAAGAACACCGCCGCACGGATCTACACGTTCAAGCGCCAGGTGCTGGAGTTCCGGCGGGCCACGAGCCCGCTGGCCGCGCCGATGGACCGGCTGGCGGCCGCGGGGGTGCCGTTCGTCGACGAGCACTCGCGGCCGTTCTTCCGGGATGTCAGCGACCATCTGATCCGTGCCACGGAGCAGGTCGAGGGGCTCGACCGGCTGCTGTCCGACATCCTGTCGGCGCATCTGGCGCAGATGGGGGTGCGGCAGAACGACGACATGCGGAAGATCTCGGCGTGGGCGGCCATGGCCGCGGTGCCCACGATGGTCGCGGGCATCTACGGCATGAACTTCGACCACATGTGGGAGCTGCACCAGGAGTGGGGCTACCCGGCGGTGGTCGTCCTGATGGCGGTGGTGGTGATGGGCCTGTTCCGGCTGTTCAAGCGCCGGGGCTGGCTGTAGTGCCCGGATCCTCGCCCCCGGTCAGATCGCCGTGACGGGCTCGGCCGGTCCGCCGAGCGCGTTGCGCCGCTCCGGCATCTTGAGGTCGACCATGCGCCGCCAGCCGCCCGCGCGTTCATAGGCGTACATGGCGCGGATTCCGGCGGCCAGGACGACCGACTTGGCCTTGGGCCACTTCAGGATGCGGCCCATGTGCTCCATGACGGCGAGGCTGACGTCACGGTAGACCGCGATCTCGGCGAGGGCGCAGTCGCGGAGGGTCCGCTGGATGAGGCGGCCGTTCCCGGCGTGGGCGAGGCGCAGCAGTTCCTCGTGGCAGTAGGCGAGGTGGTTGTCCTCGTCGTTGCAGATCATCCTGATGGCCTTGCCGACTTCGGGGTGGTTGCCGAAGTGCTTCACGAGCATGTCCATCTGGTCCGCGGCGCGCTGTTCGGTGACCCGGCTGTGCGAGAGGTAGACGAGGATGTCCTCCTCGCTGAGCGCCTGGTCGCGGCGGAGCTTCTCGTGGGTCAGGCCGATGCCGTTCTTCTCCAGCAGCATCGTGTAGTCGGTCTCGGGCGGGACGGGCACCGGCTCCAGGCCGCGCTTCTTGAGCAGGGCGTTGAAGATCCGGCCGTGCTTGTCCTCGTCGGCGCCGTGCCGGGTGATCTTGGGGGCGAGTTCCTGCATGGTCCCGGGGACCAGGGCGGCGATCCGGGCGTTCTCCCACCCGCCCTGGGCCTCGCCGCTCGCGGCGATGGAACAGAACAGCTGGTAGGAGTCGTCGTTGTCGACGATCTCCTGGAACAGGCTTCGGGCCGAAAGCATCACTGCCACCTCCATGCGCGGTCCACGCTGCGCGTCCGGATGTCCGCACATCCGCAAAGAACGAGTCAAATGCGGCATGGCGGACGTGGCAACAGCTGAACCGCACAACTCCGCCAAAAGGGGGAGCGCGAAGGGGTGGCGGGGAGAACGGAGGTGCCACCGCACCCCGGGGCGTGCGGCCCGTAACCGACCGGGCCCGCGGCGCGTTGTGCAGCGTGACGGCCGTGGCGGGGATGACCCCGAGCCCCCACCACGGCCGCAGGCATGTGTACGGGCTAGTCCACGAGGCCGGCCCGCTCCAGGGCCTCGGTGCCGGCCCGGAGCGCGGCGATCCGCTCGTCGAGCGTGAAGCCGGCCGGGGCCAGGGTCAGGGTGGTGACGCCGACCGCGGCGTAGGCCTGCATCCGCTCGGCGATCCGCTCCACGGAGCCGAGCAGCGCCGTCTGGTCGATCAGCTGAGAGGGGACGGCTGCCGCCGCGCCGTTCTTGTCGCCGGACAGGTACTTCTCCTGGATCTCGGCGGCTTCCTTCTCGTAGCCCATGCGCTGGGCGAGCTGGTTGTAGAAGTTCTGCTTGCGGCTGCCCATGCCGCCGACGTACAGCGCGGTGTACGGGCGGAACATGTCGGCGAGCGCGTTGACGTCGTCGCCGAGGGCCAGCGGCACGGTCGGGCAGACGTCGAAGCCGTCCATGGTCCGTCCGGCCTTCTCACGGCCCGCGCGGATGTGGCGGAGGGCCGTCTCCTCCAGGTGCTCGGCGGAGGGGAAGATCAGCAGGGCGCCGTCGGCGATCTCGCCGGTCTGCTCCAGGTTCTTGGGGCCGATCGCCGCGATGTAGAGCGGGATGTGCTCGCGCTGCGGGTGGACGGTCAGCTTGATCGGCTTGCCCGGGCCGCCGGGCAGCGGCAGGGTCCAGTGCTCGCCGTCGTGGGTGAGGCGCTCGCGGGACATCGCCTTGCGCACGATCTCGACGTATTCCCGGGTGCGGGCCAGCGGCTTGTCGAACTTGACGCCGTACCAGCCCTCGGAGACCTGGGGGCCGGAGACGCCGAGGCCGAGGCGGAAGCGGCCGCCGGAGAGCGAGTCGAGGGTGGCGGCCGTCATCGCGGTCATGGCGGGCTGCCGCGCCGGGATCTGCATGATCGCGGAGCCGATGTCGATGCTCTCGGTCTGCGCGGCGACCCAGGACAGGACGGTTGGGGCGTCGGAGCCGTAGGCCTCGGCGGCCCAGCACACGTCGTAACCGAGGCGGTCCGCCTCCTGGGCGACGGCGAGGTTGTCCCCGTCCATGCCCGCGCCCCAGTAACCGAGGTTGATGCCGAGCCGCATGCCGGTCCCCTTACTCATCGACTCACATACTGATCAGTAACGTCTTGGGCGGACTCTAGCGCGCGGGCGGGGGATCCGGCAGGGGGGCTTCCGCGGGGCGGCCGCATCGTGCGCTCGTGGCAGGTTGTCCACAGGCTCTCTGCGCGTGGGCCTCTGGCCAGTAATCTCGCGCCCATGGAGCAGAGGCATCTCGGCCGCACCGGCCTGCGTGTGTCCCGGATCGGGCTCGGCACCCTCACCTGGGGCCGGGACACCGACGAGCACGACGCCGCGGACCAGTTGAAGGTGTTCTGGGAAGCGGGCGGCACGCTGATCGACACGGCCGACGTGTACGGGGGCGGGGAGGCGGAGTATCTGCTCGGCCGGCTCGTGGAGCGCCTGGTGCCCCGGCGCGAGCTGGTGCTGGCGACGAAGGCGGGCAGCGTGCCCGACCCGGACCGCCGGTTCGACGGGTCCCGGGGGCATCTGCTGGCGGCGCTGGACGCGTCACTCGCGCGCCTCGGCACGGACTACGTGGACCTGTGGCAGGTGCACGCCTTCGACCCGGGGACCCCGCTGGAGGAGACGCTCCAGGCACTGGACATAGCGGTGACGAGCGGCCGTGCGCGGTACGTCGGCGTGTCGAACTTCTGCGGGTGGCAGCTGGCCAAGGCGGCCACCTGGCAGCTCGCGGCGCCGGGCGTCCGGTCGCGGCTGGCGAGCACGCAGATGGAGTACTCCCTGCTCCAGCGGGGTGTGGAGCGCGAGGTGCTGCCCGCCGCGCTGGATCTGGACATCGGACTGCTGCCGTCGTCGCCGCTGGGGCGCGGCGTGCTGACGGGCAAGTACCGCAACGCCACGCCGGCCGACTCGCGCGGGGCGTCGGAGCAGTTGGCGCCGTTCGTCGAGCCGTACCTGGACGACGCGGCGAGCCGGATCGTGGACGCGGTGGTGACGGCGGCGGACGGCCTGGCGGCGACTCCGCTGCAGGTGGCGCTGGCGTGGGTGCGGGACCGGCCGGGCGTGGCGGCGCCGATCGTGGGGGCGCGCAACGCCAACCAGCTCGCGGCGGCGTTGTCAGTGGAGACCCTTAGTCTTCCTGACGAGATCCGTCGGGCGCTCGACGATGTGTCGGCGCCCGTGCACCGCTATCCCGACCAGGACTGGAGCACCCTGTGACCGCGCTTCCCCGGGGGGAGACCCCCGGCCCCTCGGCCGACGACCTGGACGCCGCCCCCGCCGCGGCCGCGGAGGACGCGGCAGTGGCCGGTCCCGCCGGCGCCCACGCGGGGCCGCCTGCCCCGGAGGAGCCGGCGGCCGTCGCGCACGACACCGGGGGCGAGGAGGAGTCCGTGCCCGGGGGCGGTGCCGCCGGCGCGTCATCGTCCGCCCGCTCCGCCGGGGACACCGCCGGCGCGGACGGGACGGACGCGGTGGCCGAAGGGGCCGCGGCCGACGCGGGCGCGGACGACGCGGACACGGACGACGCGGACACGGACGACGCGGACACGGACGACGCGGACACGGACGGCACGGACACGGACGACGCGGGCGCGGACGACGCGGACACTGACGGCGCGGTCTCCGAGGCGGAGGTCGAGCTGGCCGCGCAGCGGGAACTGCGGGAGCGGATCGAGCGGCGCAAGGCGGAGAAGGCCGGGCCCATCGAGGCCGGGACGAAACTCAGCGGACGGGCCGCCGACCTGCTCGCGGCGGTGCGCGCCGTGGAGAGCGGCGAGAAGTCCGGCGCCGCGTTCTTCGACTCCCCCGCCCCCGCGCCCCGCAAGGTGGTGCCCGCCCCTGCCCCCGCGCCCGCCGCCCCGCCGGTCCGCCCGGAGGGCACCCGGGCGCCGCGCGAGTCCGCCGCCCCGGAGACGGTCGCGGCCGTGCGGGCGGTGCTGGCCGAGGGCGGCGCGCCCGAGGCGCTCGCGGTGCCGGTGGCGACGGTCCTGGGTGAACCGGCGGCGGAGCTGCTGCGCGAGGACCCGTGGCAGCTGCTGTCGGTGAGCGGGGTGCGGCCGGAACAGGCGGACGGGTTCGCCCGGGCGCTGCTGGGCGCGGAGTGCGGGCCGGATGACTCCCGGCGGACGGCCGCGCTCATCACCTGGCTGCTCCAGCGCGCGGCGCTGCAGGGGCACACCGCGCTGGAGGTGGCGGCCGTGCGGAAGGCGCTGGCCGAGCGGTCGGTGCCGGACCCCGACGAGGCCGTGCAGGACGCCGTCGCCGAGGGCGTGGTGCTGGTCTTCCAGGACGGTCTGGACGAGACGGGCGAGGAGAACGAGGACGGCGAGCCGGGCGAGGAGGGAGCGGGCGGATCGGACGAGGCCGGTCCGGAGCGGCCCGGGGAGCCGGTGCCCGTGCTGCTGGGGCTCGACCGGTACGCGCTCGCGGAGGAGAGCCTGGCCGACGGTCTGGCCCGGCTCGCCAGAAGTGGACAGGACGACCGCTGGGAGAGCGCGGCCCCGGCCGAGCTGGCCCGGGCGGTGGCCGCCCACGGGCTGGTCGTGCACACGGGCGGCGAGGCGGCCCGGGCCGAGCCGGTCGCACTGGCCGAGGCGGCGCGCGGGCTGGGCCTGCGGGGCGTGGTGGCGGTGCACGGCGAGAACGGCCGGCGCAGGAGCGGTCCCGATGCCGTCACCGTGTCCGGGCTGCTCGCCGGGACGGCGGGTCCCGGCCGGGACGAGGACGGGGCACTGGCGCTCGATCTGCTGGTGGTGCTGGACGCGCCGCAGCTGGACGTCGAGACGGCCGCGATGCTCGTGGAGTCGCTCCCGGACGGCTGCCGCCTGGTGCTGAGCGGTGATCCTGGGGTGCTCGGGTCCGCGGGCGCGGGGCGGGTCTTCGGTGATCTGCTGGCGGCGAAGGTGTGCCCGCGGGTCGCGTCGCGGAAGCCTGATCCGGGGCCGATCGGCGAGCTGGTCTCCGGGATCGGCGCCGGGGAGCTGACCCAGGTCGAGGCACCGGGCAAGGAGGTCGTGATCGTCCCGGTGCGGGACGCCGGCGAGGCCGTGCACCGTACGGTCCAGCTGGTCGCCGACTCGGTGCCGCGGGCGATCGGGGTGCCCTCGGAGCAGACCCAGGTGATCACCGTCGGCCACGGCGGTTCCGCCGGCACCCGGGTGCTCAACGACGCCCTGAAGCGGCGGCTCAACCCCGGCCCGGGCCGCTTCGGAGGTTTCGACCCGGGCGACCGGGTGGCGTACGCGCCGGCACCGGGGAGGACCGTGCAGGGATCGGTGGTCTCCGCGGACGCGGACGGGCTGCACCTGGAGTGCGAGGGCGAGCGGGTCGTGGTCCCGAAGGGCCGGGTCGAGTCGGCGGTGCGCCACGGTTGGGCGCTCACCGCGCACCAGGCGGTCGGCATGCGCTGGCCGGCGGCTGTCGTGGTCCTCCCGGGCGACGCCGCGCAGGGCCTGAGCCGGCCGTGGGTCTACACCGCGTTCGGCCGCGGCGAGCGTCATCTGTCGGTCGTGCACGGGGTGGACCAGGCTCTCCCCCGGGCGGTCGCGACGGTCCCGGCGCCCGAGCGCACGACTCGTCTGCGCCCCCTGCTTGAGGCGCTTCTGGCCACCCCCGAGGACTGAGGGCCCGGTCCGGCGGGGCCGGGTCCCGGGTGAGCGTGTCGCCCGGTGTCGCGGTCCCGCCGTCCCCGGTTCGATCGATCAGGAGCCGCCTGGGCTGTCCAGGTCGTCTCTCGGCTCGTCCTCGTCGAAGACCGCGCTGACGTCGAACCGGCAGATCACCCTGCCAGGGTCGGCCTGGTCGAAGGGGGTGCTGAGCCACTCGCCCGGTTCGGGGAGTTCCTCCGCCGCCGAGACCCAGAGGGTCGAGTCGCCCTCCTCCAGACCGAATTCCTTGTGCCGCGAGGCGATCTCGTCGGGTTCGAACTCCCCGAAGAGCACCCCGAGCGCCGCGTGGATGCTCTGCCCCACCACCGCGGCCGTGTCCGTACCGCCGTCCCCCCGGTCGAGGTCGGCGATGCGCTGCGACTGGGCCAGCAGCCGTTGTGGTTCGACCACCGCGTAGTCGCGGCGGATCAGGACGCTGAGCGCGTTCGGCTCCTCGGGGCCCGCGTACGGGGGCAGCGAGTCCTCCACGCCGGGGATCTCGAAGGGCGTGACCTCGTCGTACCGGTCGTAGAGCCGCTCGTCGTAGGCCTCGGCGGCCGCGGCGAGGGCGTTGAACGCGGCGTAGACGGCCGGGTCGTCATCACCGGTGCGGTTCTCGACCGCCTCCAGGTGGCGGTCCAGTGCGGCTTTCACCGCCTCGGCGGCGGCGCGTACCTCGGCAGCGGTGGGCTGCGCAGCATCAGACATAGTGCAGACGCTATCCGTACCGGGCCCATGCCCGCACAATAGATGCGATGCCGGAATACGAATTTGTCGACGTGTACGTACCTCGCGGGGTCTCCCGCAAGGAGGCGACCCGTCTGCTCACCGACCATGCCGAGTACGGACACTGGGAGTTGGACCGACTGAGTCTGCACCGGGACGGCAGCCGCAGAGTGCGGTTGCGCCGGCGCATCATCCGTCAGGTGCGCGCCACCTGGTGAGGTGAGGAACAGGACGGAGCGGGTCCCGCGACGCGGGGCCCGCTCCGTCGTCATTCGGTGCGACTTCGGCGACTACGAGGTCTGCCGGGCGCGACGGTAGAGGACCGTGCCCCCGAGCAGCAGGCCCGCGCCGGCGGGGAGCAGCAGCTCCAGCGGAGCCCCCGAGCCGGTCTGGGCGAGCTCGTCGTCCGCCTGCGGCGGTGTGACGGTCTGCGGGTCCGGCCGGTTCGGCTCGATCGGCGAACCGGAGTCCCCGCCGGGGCCGGGCTGACCGGGGGTGCCGGGGTTGCCGGGCTCGCCGGGGTTGCCGGGGTTACCGGGCTCCCCCGGGTTACCGGGGTTACCGGGCTCCCCCGGGTTGCCCGGGTTGCCCGGCTCGCCCGGGTTACCGGGGTTGCCAGGGTTACCGGGGTTGCCAGGGTTACCGGGGTTGCCAGGGTTACCGGGCTCCCCCGGGTTGTCCTGGCTGTGGCCGTTGGCGCAGTCGTTGCCGAACGTCGGGTTCAGGACCCCGACCACGTCGACGCTGTTGCCGCAGGCGTTGACCGGGACATTGACCGGGGCCTGCACGTTGTTCCCGGAGGCGACACCGGGCGAGTCGCTGGTCGAGCCATGGGCCTTGGCACCGCTCGACTCGTTCTCACACGTGTTTCCGAATGACGGGTTCAGCGCCCCGATGACGTTCACGGAATTACCGCACGCGTTCACCGGAACGCTCACGGGGACCTGTACGGAATTCCCGGAGGCTACGCCCGGTGAATTCGACGCGCCGCCGTGGGCGGCCGCGCCCGTGTGCGCCTGTGCGTACCCGCCGCCGAGGGCGAGCACGCCGCCTGCGGCCGCCACGATGGTCAGGCCCTTGCGCGTGACCTGTCGCATAGCTAGTTTCCTTGCCTTCCAGGCTTTCGGACTTCCCCGGGCACGGCGCCCGGGGCCCAATGCCCACCGGCCCCGGAGCGCATGGCGCGCGCTCCGGGGCCGGCCGGGCTCAAACCCCTACGGGGCGAGGCTCAACGTCAGGCGTTGATGCAGGTGTTGCCGAAGGCGGGGTTCAGCAGACCGATCACGTTGACGGTGTTGCCGCAGGCGTTCACCGGGATGTGGACCGGAACCTGAACGACGTTGCCCGAGAGCACGCCGGGGGAGCCGACAGCGGCACCCTGCGCACCCGCGTCGGCGATGGCCATGCCCGCGCCCGCCAGCACCAGACCGCCAGTGGCAGCCGCAACGGCGACGACCTTCTTGATCATTATTCCTCCTTGTTGGCAATGCGGTCCCAGCCGCGGACCGCACACCTGTAACGAGGGGGAATCGAGGGGGCTACGTGGCCCAGGGATCGTTCACCCGTTCCGGTCACATTTGTACACGCGGGCGATTATTGGAGTTTCGTTTCAGCCGACTATCCTGCCCCAGAGACACCCTTTCCGGTCTCTTCCGAACTGCTTTTCCGATTATTCAGCTCGCGTCGATGAACCGGTCGAGGACCCGGACGCCGAACTTCAGACCGTCCACCGGGACCCGCTCGTCCACACCGTGGAACATGCCCGCGAAGTCGAGCTCCGGCGGGAGCTTGAGGGGGGCGAAACCGAAGCAGCGGATGCCGAGGTCGTCGAAGGACTTCGCGTCCGTGCCGCCGGAGAGCATGTACGGGACGGCCCGGGCGATCGGGTCCTCGGCCTTCAGCGCCGACTGCATGGCGTCCACCAGGCTGCCGTCGAAGCTGGTCTCCAGGGCCTTGTCGGCGTGCACGTCCTCGCGCCGGACGCGCGGGCCCAGGATGCGGTCGAGGTCGCCCAGGAACTCCTCCTCGTACCCCGGCAGGAAGCGGCCGTCGACATGGGCGGTGGCCTGGCCGGGGATGACGTTGACCTTGTACCCGGCGCCGAGCATCGTCGGGGCCGCCGAGTTGCGGAGGGTGGCGCCGACCATCTTGGCGATGCCGCCCAGTTTGGCGAGCGTGGCGTCCATGTCCTCCGGATCGAGCGGTGTGCCGAGCGCGTCGGACAACTCGTCGAGGAACGACCGCACCGTCTTGGTGACGCGCACCGGCCAGGTGTGCCGGCCGAGCCGGCCCACGGCCTCGCACAGCTCGGTGATCGCGTTGTCGGTGTTGGTCATCGACCCGTGGCCGGCGGTGCCCTCCACGGTGAGCCGCATCCAGTGCATGCCCTTCTGCGCGGTCTCGACCAGGTACAGGCGCAGGTTCTCGTTGACGGTGAAGGAGAATCCGCCGACCTCGCCGATCGCCTCGGTGACGCCCTCGAACAGGCCGGGGTGCTTGTCCACGAGGTGGCGGGCGCCGTACGTGCCGCCGGCCTCCTCGTCGGCCAGGAACGCCAGCACGATGTCGCGCGGGGGCTTGCGGCCGCTGCGCAGCCGGTCGCGCACGACCGCGAGGGTCATCGCGTCCATGTCCTTCATGTCGACCGCGCCCCGGCCCCAGACGCAGCCGTCGGCGATCTCGCCCGAGAACGGATGGTGCGTCCAGTCCTCGGCGTTGGCGGGCACGACATCGGTGTGGCCGTGGATCAGCAGCGCGGGACGGGACGGGTCCTCGCCCTCGATCCGCGCCACCGTGGAGGCCCGGCCCCTGTGGGACTCGAAGATCTCGGGCTCCAGTCCGACCTCGGCGAGCTTCTCCGCGATGTACTCGGCGGCGGCACGCTCCCCGGGGCCCGAGTGGTCGCCGTAGTTGCTGGTGTCGATCCGGATGAGATCGCGGCAGAGGTCGACGACCTCGTTCTCGGCGGACTCGCCGCTTCCGGTGGCGTTCCGGGCCGTGCTCGACTCGCTCACTCTGGTTCCTCCCGCGTCGCTGCTGGTGGTCCCCCTCATCCTCCCGCTCGGCGTCCCGGTGCCCAAGGCCGCCCCCGGGCGCGCGGGCTTGGGAGCGGGTGGGCGCGGGTGCGGGCGCGGGACGTGCGGGCGCGGGACAGGGGGCGTGATCGGGCACCCCGATTGTTTGCTATGGTTTTCCACGTCGGAACGGCCCAGGGCCGCGAGACAGACACCTGGTCCGGGTGGCGGAATGGCAGACGCGCTAGCTTGAGGTGCTAGTGCCCTTTATCGGGCGTGGGGGTTCAAGTCCCCCCTCGGACACAACAGAGATACGCGTGGAGCGCGGGTTCGGCCGGAGGCCGGGCCCGCGCTTTCGCGTTCCGGCGGGACGACCGGGGCGTTCGGGGATTCGCATAGGCTCGGCCGCACGATGAAGAACACTCTGGATCCGCTGGAGCCCAAGGCCGACAAGGCCACCGTGCGGCGGCACAACCTCAGTCTGGTGCTGCGGGCCGTGCACGACGAGGGCGAGGCGACCCGGGCGGCGGTGGCCGCGCGGGTGGGTCTGACGCGCGCGGCCGTGTCGTCCCTGGTCGAGCAGTTGCTGACGAGCGGGTTCCTCACGGAGTCGGGCAAGACGTTCAGCGGGCAGGCGGGGCGGCCGGGAACGGCGCTCAGGGTGGCGCGGACCGGGCCCGCCGGGCTGGGTGTGGAGATCAACGTCGACTACGTCTCGGTGTGCGTGGTCGATCTCGCGGGCACCGACCGGGTGCGGCTCACCGAGCACCTCGACAACCGGGGCGTACCGGCCGCCGAGGTGCTCGACCGGGCCGCGCGGATCGCGGCGCGCACGCTGGAGTCGGCGGGTGAGCAGGAGCTGGTCCCGGCGGGGGTGCGGCTGGCGCTGCCCGGCCTGGTGTCCGGCGGTACCGTCCGCCAGGCGCCCAACCTCGGCTGGAGCGGGGTGGCGGCGGAGGAGCTGTTCGGCGGGGCGCTGAGCGGCCTGCTGCCGGAGGGGCGGGCCCTGCCGGTGGGCTCGGACAACGAGGCGAACGCGGCGGCTCTGGCCGAGCTGTGGTTCGGCGGGCTCGGCCGCGTGCGCAGCTTCGTCTATCTGACCGGTGAGATCGGGGTGGGCGGCGCGCTGGTCGTGGACGGGGAGCTGATGCGCGGCGCGCACGGCTTCGCCGGCGAGATCGGGCACGTGGTGGCGGACGTGGACGGGCCGGAGTGCCGGTGCGGTTCGCACGGCTGCCTGGAGCTGTACGCCGGGCAGGGGGCGCTGCTGCGGGGTGCGGGGCTCGGCGCGGACGCCGGGCCGGCGGGGATGGCGGAGCTGGAGCGGCGGGCCCGCCGGGGCGACCCGCGGACGCTGGAGGCGCTCGGCCGGGCGGGCCGGATGCTGGGGCTCGTGGTCTCGGGGGCGGTGAACCTGCTGGACCCGGACGCGGTGGTGCTGGGCGGGATCTACCGCTCGCTGATGCCGTGGCTGGGGCCGGCCGCGGACCGGGAGCTGACCGGCCGGGTGGTCTCGGGCCTCTGGCCTGCGCAGAGCGGCCTGCTGCGGGCGTCCTCGTCCTCGGGTGACGCGGCGCGGGGCGCGGCGGCCGTGGTCGTGCGGGACGTGATCGCCGACCCTGCGGGCTACTCGGAGCGGGCGGCGGGCGCACGCTAGGGAGCGTCCGGGGCCCGGCAGCGGGCCGCCTCCCGTGGCCCTCCCTTGCCGGGTGCGCCCGCCCGTGGCCGGGGCGCGGCGGGTCAGCGCACACCCAGCAGATGCTCCAGTGCGAGCTGGTCGAGGCGTTCGAACGCCATGGAGCGGGCGGCGGCGGCCCGGGCGTCGAAGGTTTCGTGGGCCGAGGGGTCCGCGAGGAGGGCCGCCAGGCCGTCGGGGGCGGTGGGGAGGGCCAGATCGGGGAGCCGGGAGGCCTTGAGGGCGGCCCGGGCCTCGGGGTCCGCGCGGAAGGCCGCGGCGCGCTCCTTGAGGATCAGGTAGTTGCGCATGCAGTTCCTGGCGGACTCCCAGACGCCCTCGGGGCCGTCCGTGCGGACCGGTTTGAAGTCGAAGTGGCGGGGGCCCCGGTACCCGGCGCTCTCCAGCAGGTCGACCAGCCAGAAGGCCTGGCGGACGTCGCCCGCCCCGAAGCGGAGGTCCTGGTCGTACTTGATGCCGGACTGGCCGTTGAGGTCGATGTGGAGCAGCTTGCCGGCCCAGAGGGCCTGGGCGATGCCGTGGGGGAAGTTGAGTCCGGCCATCTGCTCGTGGCCGACCTCGGGGTTGACGCCGACGAGCTCGGGGCGCTCCAGGCGCTCGATGAAGGCGAGGGCGTGGCCGATGGTCGGCAGGAGGATGTCGCCGCGGGGCTCGTTCGGCTTGGGCTCGATGGCGAAGCGCAGGTCGTAGCCCTGTTCGGTGACGTACTGGCCGAGCAGGTCGAAGGCCTCCTTCAGTCGGTCCAGGGCGGCGCGGACGTCCTTGGCGGCCCCGGACTCGGCGCCCTCACGGCCGCCCCACGCCACGTACACGTGGGCGCCGAGTTCGACGGCGAGATCGATGTTGCGGATGGTCTTGCGCAGGGCGTAGCGGCGGACGTCGCGGTCGTTGGCGGTGAAGGCACCGTCCTTGAAGACCGGGTGGGTGAAGAGGTTCGTGGTGGCCATCGGCACCTTCATGCCGGTGCGCTCCAGGGCGTCGCGGAAGCGTTTGACCGCGGCCTCGCGCTCGCCCTCGGTGGATCCGAAGGGGATCAGGTCGTCGTCGTGGAAGCTGACGCCGTGGGCGCCGAGGGCGGCCAGGCGTTCCACCGCCTCGACCGGGTCGAGGGCCGGGCGGGTGGCGGTGCCGAACGGGTCGGCTCCTTGCCATCCGACGGTCCACAGTCCGAACGTGAACAGGTCATCGGGGGTGGGAGTGAAGCGTTCCGACATGGTCCGGCCCTTCGGCTCGTAGGGGCAGCTTTTATTTGTTCGCTCACTTTACTAATACGCCATCGCCGACGACTCGCCAAGAGGAGCCCGGGCGGCTCGCCCAAGGAAGACCCTTCCGGCCTGGAATTTGTTTTGTGTACGATCAAAAAATGGACCGAGCGACGTACGTCATCGGCGTGGACAGCTCCACGCAGTCGGCGAAGGCGGCCGTGGTCGAGGCCGGCTCCGGGCGGCTGCTGGCCCTGGGACGGGCCGCGCACACCGTGAGCGGCGAGGGCGGGGCCAGGGAGAGCGACCCCGCGCTGTGGTGGCGGGCGCTGTCGGGGGCGGTCACGGCCGGGCTCAGGGAGTCCGGCGCGGATCCGCGGGCCGTCACCGCCATCGCCGTCGCGGGCCAGCAGCACGGTCTGGTCGTCCTGGACGGCGCCGGCCGCCCGCTGCGTCCGGCCCTGCTGTGGAACGACACCCGCTCCGCGCCCCAGGCCGCCGCGCTCGCCGCCAAGCTCGGCGCCCAGGCCTGGCTGGAGCGCACCGGTTCGGTCCCGGTGGCGTCCATGACGGCCGGCAAGTGGCAGTGGCTGCGGGAGAACGAGCCGCGCATCGCCAACGCCACCGCGGCCGTGCGCCTCCCCCACGATTTCCTCACCGAGCGGTTGTGCGGCACCGCCGCCACCGATCCCGGCGACGCGTCCGGCACCTGCTGGTACAACACCGCGACCGGGGCGTACGACCGCGGACTCCTGGAACTCCTCGGCCTGGACGACGCGCTGCTCCCGGCCGTCGCCCCGACCGGCGCGACCCGGGTCGGCGCGCTGACCGCCGCGGCCGCCGCCGAACTCGGTCTGCCGGAAGGCATCGCGGTCGCCGCGGGCACCGGTGACAACATGGCCGCCGCGGTCGGTCTCGGCCTCGGCGGGGCCGGCCTCCTCGACCACCCGGTGGTCTCGCTCGGCACGTCCGGGACGGTGTTCACGGCGACCCGCAGCCGTCCCGCCACGGCCGCCCTCGCCGGGTTCGCCGCGACGGACGGCGCGGGCGTCCACCTGCCGCTGGGGTGCACCCTCAACTGCACGACGGCGGTCGACAGGATCGCGCGGCTGCTGGGCCTGGACCGCGAGGACGCGGCGCCGGGCGGCGACGCCGTCCTCCTGCCGTACCTCGACGGCGAGCGCACCCCCGATCTGCCGGGCGCCACGGGACTGCTCACCGGGCTGCGCCACGCCACCACGCCGCAGCAGCTCCTCGGGGCGGCCTACGAGGGCGCGGCGTTCACACTGCTGCGGACCCTCGACGCGCTGCCGGGCACCGCCGACGAGATGCCGCTGCGCGTGATCGGGGGCGGCGCCCGCGGCCGGACCTGGGTGGAGACGGTGCGCCGGCTCTCGGGGCGTCCCGTCGTGCTGCCGCGGTCGACCGAGCTGGTCGCACTCGGCGCGGCCGCACTCGCCGCCGGCGCCTCGACCGGAGAGGACCCGGTGGCCGTGGCCACCGCCTGGGGAACGGGGGGCGGCGAGACGCTGCCGCCCGTCGAGCGCGATCACGCCACCTGGGACCGGATCGCCACGGTCCTGGACGGCTTCGTCTCCCTCACGTCCCCGTGAGAGCGGGAGGGACGGCCGTCCCGGCCCGCGGGGCTACCGTGGGGCGGTGAGACGCAGAACGAAGGCACCGGCGGCACCACTGCCTCAGCGCTCGGGCATCGATCCGGTGCGGGTGCGGCTGCCGGCCGATCCGGACGGGGCGTGGACGACCGTCCGGGACCATCTCGCCGCGCGGTACGCGGGGGCGATCGGGGCCGAGCGGGTGGACGCGATGCTGGCGGAGGGCCGGTTCGTGGGCGCGGACGGCGGGCCGGTCGCCGCCGGTGAGCCGTACACCGCAGGGCGGTACCTCTGGTTCCACCGGGAGTTCCCCGCCGAGGAGCGGGTGCCGTTCGAGGTCGGGATCGTCCACCGGGACGAGCGGATCGTGGTGGCCGACAAGCCGCATTTCCTGGCCACGATGCCGCGCGGCCGCCATGTGACGGAGACGGCGCTGGCCCGGCTGCGGCGGGACCTCGGGCTGCCGGAGCTGCAGCCGGCCCACCGCCTCGACCGGCTGACGGCGGGGCTCGTGCTGTTCGTCGTACGCCCGGAGGACCGGGGTGCCTATCAGACGCTGTTCCGGGACCGGAGGGTGCGCAAGGAGTACGAGGCGGTGGCCGCGTACGACGCCGGGATCACGCTGCCGGTGACCGTACGCAGCCGGATCGTGAAGGAGCGCGGGGTGCCGGCGGCCCGGGAGGAGCCCGGCGAGCCGAACAGCGAGAGCCGGATCGAGCTGGTCGAGCGGTGGGACGGGGCGCCGGACCTGGGCCGGTACCGGCTGGTGCCGGCGACCGGTCAGACCCATCAGCTGCGGGTGCACATGAGCGGCCTGGGGCTGCCGATCCTGCACGACCCGCTCTATCCGGTGGTGCGCGAAGACGGGCCGGAGGACTACCGGCGTCCGCTGCAACTGCTGGCGCGGGCGCTGGAGTTCACCGACCCGTTCTCGGGCCGCACGGAGCGGTTCGTCAGCCGGCTGCGGCTCAGTGGCCCCGACTGATCCATTCCGCGAGGTGCGGGGCTTCGGCGCCGATGGTGGTCGGCTCGCCGTGTCCCGTCCGTACGGCGGTGTCCGGAGGCAGTGTCAGCAGCCGGTCGCGGATCGAGTCGATGATCGTCGGGAAGTGGGAGAAGGACCGGCCGGTGGCGCCCGGGCCGCCCTGGAAGAGGGTGTCGCCGGTGAACACGGTGCCCAGGTCCGGCGCGTAGAGGCAGACCGCGCCGGGGGCGTGGCCCGGGGTGTGCAGGACGGTGAGGTCGGTGCCCGCGATGGTGAGGACCTGACCGTCGGTGAGTTCGCCGTCGGGGTGGTGGTCCGGGTGGGTCTGCTTCCACAGGGGCAGGTCGTCGGGGTGGAGCAGGACGCGGGCGCCGGTGGCGGCGGCGAGGGCCGGGGCGGCGTCGATGTGGTCGTTGTGGGCGTGGGTGCAGACGACGGCCCTCAGGGTGCGGCCGTCCAGGGCGGCGAGGATGGCCTCGGCGTCGTGGGCGGCGTCGATGACGATCGCCTCGGAGTCGTCACCCACGATCCAGACGTTGTTGTCGACGTCCCAGGTGCCGCCGTCGAGCGAGAAGGTGCCGGAGGTGACGAGGTGGTCGATGCGGGCGGTCATCCGAGCACCACCACCGAGCGCAGGACGTCGCCCTCGTGCATCCGCGCGAAGGCCTTCTCCACGTCGCCGAGGCCGATGGTCTCGGTGACGAACGCGCCGAGGTCGATACGGCCCTGCTGGTGCAGGTCGATGAGCATCGGGAAGTCGCGGGACGGCAGGCAGTCGCCGTACCAGGAGGACTTGAGCGCGCCGCCGCGGCCGAAGACGTCCAGGAGCGGCAGCTCCAGCTTCATCTCGGGGGTGGGGACGCCGACGAGGACGACCGTGCCCGCCAGGTCGCGCGCGTAGAACGCCTGCCGGTAGGTCTCCGGGCGGCCGACCGCCTCGATGACGACGTCCGCGCCGAAGCCGCCGGTGAGTTCGCGGATGGCCTCGACGGGGTCGGTGGTGCGGGAGTTGACGGTGTGGGTGGCGCCCATGTCGGTCGCCGTCCGCAGTTTCCGGTCGTCGATGTCGACGGCGATGATCTTCGCCGCTCCGGCGAGGCGGGAGCCGACGATCGCCGCGTCGCCGACGCCGCCGCAGCCGATGACCGCGACCGAGTCGCCGCGGCCCACCTGGCCGGTATTGATCGCCGCGCCGATGCCGGCCATCACCCCGCAGCCCAGGAGGCCGGCGACGGCCGCGGAGACGGCCGGGTCGACCTTGGTGCACTGGCCGGCGGCGACGAGGGTCTTCTCCGCGAACGCGCCGATACCGAGGGCCGGGGAGAGCTCGGTGCCGTCCTGGAGGGTCATCTTCTGCCGGGCGTTGTGGGTGTCGAAGCAGTACCACGGGCGGCCGCGCAGACAGGCCCGGCAGCGGCCGCACACCGCCCGCCAGTTCAGGATCACGAAGTCGCCGGGGGCGACGTCGGTGACGCCCTCGCCGACCGATTCCACGATCCCCGCCGCCTCGTGACCGAGCAGGAAGGGGAAGTCGTCGTTGATCCCGCCCTGTTTGTAGTGCAGGTCGGTGTGACAGACCCCGCACGCCTGGACCTTCACCACGGCTTCGCCGGGGCCGGGGTCGGGCACCAGGATCGTCTCCACCCGGACGGGCTCGTTCCTGCCCGGGGCCACGACCCCTTGGACCTGCTGCGTCATCGCGGCTCTTCCCTTCCTCGTGCCGGTGTCCGCAACCACTATTCCCTGTCATGGTCATCCACCGGGGTGAATCTTTCGGCCAGATGGCCGGGCCGCGGCAACTCCGTCCGGCGGTGGGCCGTCCTTCCCGGTGCGAGGACACTCACGGCATGACGGGGGAGACCTTGACCGAGCTCGTCGAGGACATCGCCGAGGAGATCGCCGAAGCCGTGGCGGGACTGGAACTCGTCCCGTACACGAACCCGCTGACCGTCCCACCGGTGCTGCGCCCCGACCGTCCGGACGTACTGCACGAGAGCGAGATCGCGCTGCGGCCGACCTGGGTCCGGATGCACAGCCAACTGCCGCCCACGCTCATGTGGGGCTACGAGGGCAGTGTTCCGGGGCCGACCATCGAGGTGCGCCGGGGGCAGCGGATCCGGATCGCGTGGACGAACCGCGTCCCGCCCGGCAGCGAGTACCCGGTCACGGCGGTGGAGGTGGACCGGGTGGCGGGACAGCCCGATCCGCACAACCGGCCCGGCCGGGAGGGCGTCGCGCCGAAGAGGGACGTGGCGGCGCTGCCCGCGTGGTCGGTGACGCATCTGCACGGCGCCCAGACCGGCGGCGGCAACGACGGCTGGGCGGACAACGCTGTCGGTCACGGCGACGCGCAGTTGTCGGAGTACCCGAACGACCACCAGGCGGTGCAGTGGTGGTACCACGACCACGCCATGAACATCACCTGCTGGAACGTGTACGCGGGCCTGGTGGGCACCTCTCTGGTGCGGGACGGCGAGGAGGACGCGCTGGGGCTGCCGGCCGGGGGGCTGGAAGGACGTCTTCCGGGTCACTCAGGGGGAGATGGTCCGTGTGATGGGCCGCTTCGACGGGGCGTACGGACGGTTCATGTACCACTGCCATCTGCTGGAGCACGAGGACATGGGCATGATGCGGCCGTTCGTGGTGGTGCCGAAGGAGGCGCTGAGGTTCGACCACGGCGGCGGGCACGGGGGCACCACTGACCGCCGGGGAGTGACACGAGGGCCGCATGACGAAGCCCCCGCCGGATCGGCCCGGCGGGGGCTTCGTACGCCGTGTGCGGGCGTCAGTCCTGCTGCTGCGAGGCCGCCAGGGCGGCAACCCGCTTGCGGACGGCGAACCAGCCGCCGACCATCAGGAGCGCGATGACCGGGACGTAGTTGACGGTCTTCTGGCCGACGCCGCCGCCGTACCACATCAGGAACAGGACGGTGGCGAGGAAGATCAGCGTCACGATCTGCGTGTACGGGGCCCAGGGCAGCCGGTAGGACGGGCGGGTGACCTTGCCCTCCTTGGCGCGGGCCCAGAACATCAGGGAGCAGAGCATGATCATGCCCCAGGTGCCGAGGATGCCGATGGAGGCGAGGTTCAGCACGATCTCGAACGCCTCGCCGGGCATGACGTAGTTCAGGCCGACGCCGAGGACACCGAACGCGGCGGTGAGCAGGATGCCGCCGTAGGGCACCTGGCCCTTGTTCATGCGGGCGGTGAACTTGGGCGCGGAGCCCGCCATCGCCATCGAGCGCAGGATGCGGCCGGTGGAGTACAGGCCGGAGTTGAGGCTGGACAGGGCGGCGGTGAGCACGACCAGGTTCATGACGTGGGCCGTGCCGGGGATGCCCAGCTTGTCGAAGAGGGTGACGAAGGGGCTCTGGTCGCCGGAGTAGGCGGTGTACGGCAGCAGCACCGCGAGGAGCACGACCGAGCCGACGTAGAACAGGCCCACGCGCCACATGATCGAGTTGATCGCCTTCGGCATGATCTTCTCGGGGTTCTCGGTCTCACCGGCGGCGACGCCGACGAGCTCGACGGAGGCGTAGGCGAAGACGACGCCCTGGACGACCAGGAGCATGGGCAGCATGCCGAGCGGGAAGACGCCGCCGTTGTCCGTGATGGTGGACAGGCCCGGGGTGTGACCGCCGACCTCGTGGGAGGTGGCGACGAGGAAGATGCCGACGCACATGAAGATCACCAGCGCGGCGACCTTGATGATCGCGAACCAGAACTCCATCTCGCCGAAGTACTTCACCGAGATCAGGTTCGCGGCGAGGACGACGGCCAGGGCGATCAGCGCGAGGATCCACTGCGGGATGTCGCTGAACATGGCCCAGAAGTGGGCGTAGGTCGCGGCCGCGGTGATGTCCGCCACGGCGGTGGTCGACCAGTTGAGGAAGTACAGCCAGCCGGCCGTGTAGGCGCCCTTCTCGCCCATGAACTCACGGGCGTAGGAGACGAAGGCGCCGGAGGAGGGGCGGTAGAGGACGAGCTCACCCAGCGCCCGGACCACGAAGAACGCGAAGATGCCGCAGACGGCGTAGGCGATGGCGAGGGAGGGGCCCGCACCCGCCAGACGGCCACCGGCTCCGAGGAAGAGACCGGTGCCGATCGCGCCGCCGATGGCGATCATGTTGACGTGGCGGGACTTGAGGTCCTTGCTGTAACCGGCGTCACCGGCGTCGATGTGGGGGGTACCCGTCGCGGCCGGAGAACCGGAACTCAGGGTGTCGGCCGCAGGCATGGTGCGGTCACTCATCTAAAAGTCGCCTTTGTGAGGAGTCGTGCGGTAATCAGCCGTACGCCGGTGATATGCGTGGTCACCGTGGCATGAGGCCAGGGCACATAGTCACGGCAAGACCGCCGTTTTGGCTGTGGCCTATGTCACGTAACGGCTGATCTGAGGTGTTTTTGAGGTTACTGGCCGGTTAACGGCTTAAGCAGCTTAAAGGGTGGGGTCAGGGCGCGAGGACATCGAGCTCCTTGAGGGCGCCCGTCGCGATCTCGCGCGTGAGCTCCTCGGCGCGCGCCGCGTCCCGCGCCCGCACCGCCTCGGCGACCCGGACATGCAGGGTGACGGCCGCGGGGTCGGGGTCCTCGAACATCACCTGGTGGTGCGTGCGGCCGGCGAGGACCTCGGCGACGACGTCACCGAGCCGGGCGAACATCTCGTTGCCGGAGGCGTTGAGCACGACCCGGTGGAAGGCGATGTCGTGGACCAGATACGCCTCCAGCTGCCCACCGCGGGAGGTGGCGACCATGCCCAGGGCCTGTTCGGTGAGCTCACGGCACTGCTCGGGAGTGGCATGGAGGGCCGCGAGGCCGGCGGCGACCGGCTCGACGGCCGAGCGCAGGACGGTGAGCGAGCGGAGCTGGCGGGGGCGGTCGGCGCCGGCCAGCCGCCAGCGGATGACCTGCGGGTCGTAGACGTTCCACTGCTCGGTGGCGCGGACCGTCACACCGACACGGCGGCGTGACGCGACGAGGTGCATCGACTCCAGGACGCGGACGACCTCGCGGACGACGGTGCGGGAGACCTCGAAGCGCTGGGCGAGCTCGTCGGTGCGCAGCACGCTGCCCGGCGGGTACTCCCCCGCGGTGATCGCGAGACCCAGGGTGTCCAGCACATGCGTATGGAGCCCCTGCGCCTGAGTCGTCATGTGCATAGCGTAACCGCCGCTGAAAAGTATGACTTTTATGTCACAGGCTCTTGAATACGTCGTACCCCATGGGTTTCAGTGTCCGGCGACGGACGCCGCGGTGGCGTCCGGATCGATGTCGAGGAAGACAGCGAGGCGCCCCCCCATGCAGAAGCCCCCAGTCGTCGTCGTGATGGGCGTCGCCGGCACCGGCAAGACCACTGTTGGTCCGCTGGTCGCCGAGCGTCTGGGCGTCCCGTACGCCGAGGGCGACGACTTCCACCCCGAGGCCAACATCGCCAAGATGTCGGCCGGCGTCCCGCTCGAGGACGCCGACCGGTGGCCCTGGCTCGACGCGATCGGGCGGTGGGCGCACGGCCGTGCGGGGCTCGGCGGGGTGGTCAGCAGCTCGGCGCTGAAGCGGGCCTACCGGGACCGGCTGCGAGCAGCCGCCCCCGGCGCCGTCTTCCTGCATCTGACGGGCGACCGGGCGCTCGTCGAAGGGCGGATGCGGGCGCGCACCGGGCACTTCATGCCGGCCGCGCTGCTGGACTCGCAGTTCGCCACGCTCCAGCCGCTGGGCGACGACGAGGCCGGTGTCGCCGTCGACGTCTCCGGCACCCCCGAGGACATCGCCGACCGTGCCGTCGCCGCGCTGCGCCGGCTCACCACCCCCTAGGAACCCCTGTGACCAGTCTCAACGTCGAGGTGCTGGCAGCGGACGCCATCGAGCCGATCACCTCGGCCGGCAACGCCCGGCTGGGCATCGCCGTCCTGGCGGGCATCGCCGTCATCGTCCTGCTCATCACCCGCTTCGCACTGCACGCCTTCCTGGCGCTGACCATCGGTTCGCTGGCACTGGGTTCGTTCGCGGGCGCCCCGCTCGACGACACGATCACCTCCTTCACCAAGGGCCTCGGTTCGACCGTCTCGGGTGTCGGTGTGCTCATCGCCCTCGGGGCGATCCTCGGCAAACTGCTGGCGGACTCCGGAGGCGCCGACCAGATCGTCGACACGATCCTGGCGAAGGCGGGACGGCGCGGGATGCCATGGGCCATGGTGCTGATCGCCTCCGTGATCGGGCTGCCGCTCTTCTTCGAGGTCGGCATCGTCCTGCTGATCCCGGTGGTGCTGCTCGTCGCCAAGCGCGGCAGTCACTCCCTGATGCGTATCGGCATTCCCGCGCTCGCCGGCCTGTCCGTGATGCACGGGCTGATCCCGCCGCACCCGGGCCCGCTGGTGGCGATCGACGCGCTCGGCGCCAACCTGGGTGTCACGCTGGCACTGGGCCTCGTGGTCGCCGTTCCCACGGTGATCATCGCCGGACCGCTGTTCTCGCGGTACGCGGCCCGCTGGGTGGACATCCAGGCGCCCGAGCGCATGATCCCCCAGCGTCCCTCGGAGGACCTGGAGCGGCGGCCCGGCTTCGGCGCCACGGTGGCGACGGTGCTGCTGCCCGTCGTGCTGATGCTGGTCAAGGCCCTGGTGGACATCGACGTGGACGACCCGGAGAACGCGATACAGCGGGTCACCGATGTCATCGGCTCGCCTCTGCTCGCGCTGCTCGCGGCAGTCCTGGTGGGCATGTTCACGCTGGGGCGGGCGGCCGGTTTCACCAAGGAGCGGCTCTCCTCGACCGTCGAGAAGTCCCTTGCCCCGATCGCCGGCGTGCTGCTCATCGTGGGGGCGGGCGGCGGCTTCAAGCAGACGCTGATCGACGTGGGCGTCGGGCGGATGATCCTGGACTTCTCCGAGGACTGGTCCGTCCCGGTGCTGCTGCTGGCCTGGCTGATCGCGGTGGCGATCCGGCTGGCGACCGGCTCGGCCACGGTCGCCACGATCTCCGCGGCGGGTCTGGTGGCGCCGCTCGCGGCCGACATGTCGACGACGCACGCGGCGCTGCTGGTGCTCGCGATCGGCGCGGGCTCGCTCTTCTTCAGCCATGTGAACGACGCCGGGTTCTGGCTGGTGAAGGAGTACTTCGGGATGAGCATCGGTCAGACGATCAAGACCTGGTCGGTGATGGAGACGATCATCTCGGTCGTCGGAATCGGGTTCGTCCTGCTGCTGTCGCTGGTGCTGTAGCACCGCGCGCATATGCGATGCCGTTCGCGGGGCGTGCGTGCCAGACTGGCGCCCATGTCCCGCGAACTGCCCGTCTCCGAACCCCTGAAGCCCTATCTGCTGGCCTTCCCCGGCCCTCTGCGCGACCAGTTGGTCGCCGCCGTCCTGTCGGGCGAGAAGGTCTCGACGACCGGACTGCTCGTGGAGTACGAGGCCGAGGACGAGCCCCTTCCGCCGGTGGGGGAACGCTCGGCGCTCATCGACTCCGACGGCCGGGAGGTCGCCGTGGTGGAGGTGACGGAGGTGCGGGTCCTGCCCCTCCGGGAGGTGGATCTCCAGCACGCCCTGGACGAGGGCGAGGGGTACACCTCGGTCGCCGAATGGCGCGCGGGCCACGAGCGGTTCTGGCACAGTGCCGAGATGCGCGAGGCGCTGGGCGACCCCGGCTTCACCGTCGACGACACCACGATGGTGGTCGCCGAGCGCTTCCGTGTGGTGGAGCGGCTGCGATGAACCCCGCCGAAGAGGCCGTCGCCGGCGAACTCCGGCTCGCCGACCCGGAAGTGCGCACCTCCCGGGCCCAGGCGTCCCGGCTGCTGCACCCGGACTTCACCGAGGTCGGCGCGTCCGGCCGGCGGTGGACCCGCGAGGAGATGCTGGCCGCGCTGCCGGAGATGGCGGGCGGTGCGGTGGACGGCCCGCGCTATCGGCTCTCCGGCATGACCGCCGTGCAACTCGCCCCGGATCTCGTTCACTTGACGTACGAGACGGTCTTCGACGGAAGCCGTGCGCGCCGCAGTTCGCTGTGGCGGCGGATCGAGGACGACGAGGCGGGGGACGGCGGCGCCGAGTGGCGCCTGTACTACCACCAGGCGACACCCGTGCCGGAGGGCTCCGGCGGCTGAGGCCGCCGGTCGCGTCCGGCCGTCGCGCCGGACCATCGCTTCCGCCCGCGAGTGGTGCCTCCGCCCGCGGGGTGCCTCCGCCCGCGGGGTGCTTCCGCTCGCGGGGGGGTGCTTCCGCTCCGCGGGCGGGGTGTCAGCCGGTCGCCCGCGCCGCCGCCCGCCCCGCGGCACGGCCCGAGAAGAGGCAGCCGCCGAGGAAGGTGCCTTCCAGGGAGCGGTAGCCGTGGACCCCGCCGCCGCCGAAGCCCGCCGTCTCGCCGGCGGCGTAGACGCCCGGCAGGGGTTCGCCGCCCTCGGTGAGCACCCGGGAGGACAGGTCCGTCTCCAGACCGCCGAGGGACTTGCGGGTGAGGATGTTCAGCCGGACCGCGATCAGCGGGCCGGCCTTGGGGTCGAGGATGCGGTGGGGGGCGGCCGTGCGGATCAGCCGGTCGCCGAGGTACTTGCGGGCCCCGCGCATGGCGGTGACCTGAAGGTCCTTGGTGAACGGATTGGCGATTTCCCGGTCTCGGGCGACGATTTCGCGGCGCAGTGCGGCCTCGTCGATCAGCGGCTCCTCGGTGAGCGCGTTCATGCCGCGCACCAGGGAGGTGAGGTCCTTCTCGACCACGAAGTCGACGCCGTGGTCCATGAACGCCCTGACGGGCGCGGGGACGTCGGCCCGGGCGCGGCCGATGACGCCGCGGACGGACTTGCCGGTCAGGTCCGGGTTCTGCTCGGAGCCCGAGAGGGCGAACTCCTTGCCGATGATCCGCTGGTCGAGGACGAACCACGTGTGGTCGTAGCCGGTCCGCATGATGTGTTCGAGGGTGCCGAGCGTGTCGAAGCCGGGGAAGAGCGGTACGGGCAGCCGCCGGCCGCGGGCGTCCAGCCACAGGGAGGAGGGACCGGGCAGGATGCGGATTCCGTGCCGGGCCCAGATGGGGTTCCAGTTCTCGATGCCCTCGGTGTAGTGCCACATCCGGTCGCGGTTGATGTGGCGGGCGCCGGCCCGCTCGGCGATGCCGAGCATCAGGCCGTCGACATGGGCGGGCACACCGGAGAGCATCCGCTCGGGCGGTGTCCCGAGCCGCTCGGGCCACTGGGCGCGAACGAGGTCGTGGTTGCCGCCGATGCCTCCGGAGGTGACGATCACCGCCTGGGCCCGGTACTCGAAGGTGCCCGTGACCACCCTGCTGCTGGCCGTGCCCCGTTCGGCCGACGACGGCTCCAGCACCTCCCCGCCCACGGTGTCCACGACACCGCCGGTACGGCCGAGTGCGGTGACCCGGTGGCGGAACGCCAGGCGGACGAGGCCCTTGGCCACGCCCGCGCGGACCCGCTGTTCGAAGGGGGCGACAAGGCCCGGCCCGGTGCCCCAGGTGATGTGGAAGCGCGGGACCGAGTTCCCGTGTCCGGTGGCGTCGTAGCCCCCGCGCTCCGCCCAGCCGACCACGGGGAAGAACCGCACGCCCATCCGGTGGAGCCAGGCCCGCTTCTCGCCGGCCGCGAAGTCCACGTACGCCTCCGCCCACTTGCGCGGCCAGTGGTCCTCGGGCCGGTCGAAGCCGGCCGTGCCGAGCCAGTCCTGAAGCGCCAGGTCGTGGCTGTCCCGCACGCGCATGCGCCGCTGCTCGGGCGAGTCGACGAAGAACAGCCCGCCGAAGGACCAGTGCGCCTGACCGCCGATCGACTGTTCCGGCTCCTGGTCGAGCAGGATGACGCGGCGTCCGGCGTCGACGAGCTCCGCGGTGGCGACCAGGCCGGCGAGGCCCGCCCCGATCACGATCACATCAGCGTCGTACGCCATGGGGTTTCCGTCCTTGTCGGCAGGGTGCTCCGATCTTCTGTACGCGGCGGTAACACGTCAACAGGTGGGCGGTGATTTCATGGCGGCATGAACCCTGCCGAAGAGATCCTGGACATCGTCGACGAGAACGACGAGGTGGTGGGGCAGGCTCCACGCCACGAGGTGTACCGGCGGGGCATGCGCCACCGGTGTGTGTTCGTCCTTGTGCGGGACGCCGAGGACCGGATCTTCGTGCACCGCCGGACGCCGACGAAGCTGGTCTACCCGTCGCGGTACGACATGTTCGTCGGCGGGGTCGTCGGGGCGGGCGAGAGCTATGACGAGGCGGCGCTCCGGGAGGCCGAGGAAGAACTCGGCGTCAGCGGCCTGCCGCGGCCGGTGCCGCTGTTCACGTTCCTGTACGAGTCCGAGGACGGCGAGCAGTCGTGGTGGTCGGCCGTCTACGAGGTGCGGTGCACGCTCCCGGTCTCCCCGCAGGTCGAGGAGGTCGCCTGGCACGCGTTCCTCACGGAGGAGGAACTGCGGGCGCGCCTCGGCGAGTGGGAGTGGGTGCCGGACGGCGCGGCGGGCTGGGACCGGCTGCGCGCGCACCGGCGCGGACAGCGCACCGGCGGGCCCGGCGCTCGGTGGTTAGGGTGATCACGTGAGCGATTTCGGGCGCAGTCTGCGGTTGTGGTTCTCCCCGCAGACGATCAGGGAAGAGGGCGACACGCCGGACTACCGGTTCTCCCTCGCCAATGAGCGCACGTTCCTGGCCTGGGTACGCACCGGTCTCGCCCTGGTGGGCGGTGGATTCGCCGTGGACCAGTTCCTGCCCGATCTCCGCTGGGGCGTACGGGCCGGGATGGCGCTCGCCCTGCTCGCCGCGGGCGCCCTGTGCGCGCTGCGGGCCGTGAACCACTGGGTGCGCTGCGAGCGCGCCATGCGGCGGGGCGAGGACCTCCCGGTGACCCGCTTCCCCACGGTGCTGAGCCTGGCGGTGGGAGTGGTCGCCGTGGCGATGATCGTCGTGGTGCTGTTCGGCTGGACGGGCTGACCGTGGCGGCGGGCGCGTCAGAGGTCAGGGATCCCGGCCTGCAGCCGGAGCGGACGCGGCTGGCCTGGCGGCGTACGACGCTGTCGTGCTCGGTCGCCGCGGTCCTGGCGGCCAGGCAGGCCCTCCATGACGAGGTGACCGCCGCGGGGCTGGTGGGGGCGGCGCTGTCGCTGCTGGTGTGGCTGGGTTTCCTGGGCGTGGCGCACCGGCGCATCCGGGCGCTGGGCGCGGCCCGTCCCGGGGCCCTCACACCGCGCGCCGCCGCCGCGACGGTGGCCTGCACGATCGCACTGGCCGCGTTCGCCGTGGCCGTGGTGGTGTGAGTGACGGGCGGTGCCCGGCACGCCGGTCCCGTGCTTCCACCGGTCGGTACCGGCCGGGGACCGGCGGTCGTTCCGGCCGTCACCGCGGGCGCGAGGCCGGGCACCGGCGGACGCGAGGCCGGACACCGATAGTCCGGCCCTGCGGGCACCGGCGGTTGTTCCAGCCGTCACCGCGGGCGCGAGGCCGGTCACCGGCGGCCCGCTCCAGCCAGTCACCGGCGGGCGGCGCCGGGCACCGGCGAACGCGAGGCCGGTCACCGATAGGCCGCTCCGGCCGGGCACCGATCGTCCGCCGATCACCGGCGGGCGCGGCGCCGGGCACCCGCGGGCGCGAGGCCGGTCACCGATAGGCCGCTCCGGCCCGTCAGTCCGCCCAGTCGACGGTGACGACGACCTTTCCGTGCAGGCCGCCCTCCATGTTCGCCCGCTGGGCGTCCGCGGCCTGCTCCAGCGGGTAGGTCCGGGCGACCCGCACGGTGAGCACGCCCTGCTCGCCCAGTTCGGCGAGGGCCGCCAAGTCGGCGGGATCGGGCCGCACCCAGTAGTAGCGGCCGCCGAGGCCGATGACCTCGCCGTCCGTGACCGAGGCGAGGCGGCCCTCGGGGGCCAGCAGGTTGGCCGACTCCTTGAGCACCTGGCCGCCGACGGTGTCGAGGACGGCGTCCACGCCCTGGGGGGCCACGGCCCTGACCCGCTCCGTGAACCCCTCGCCGTAGGCCACCGCCTCGGCGCCGAGCTCACGGATGCGGTCCTGACCGGCTTCTCGGGCTGCGCCGACGACGCGGGCACCGATGTGGCGGGCGATCTGGACGGCCATGGCGCCGACGCCGCCCGAGGCCGCGTGGATCAGGACGGTGTCGCCCGCGTGGACCCGCAGGGCCTTGTACAGCACCTGGTAGGCGGTCAGGCCGGCCAGGGGCAGGGCGGCCGACTCCTCGAACGTCATGTTGCGCGGCTTGCGGGCGAGGGTGCGTACGGGCGCGGCCACGTACTCGGCGAACGTGCCGTGGCACAGCACGTCCTCCCGGACGTATCCCATGACCTCGTCGCCGACGGTGAACTCGTCGACCGACACGCCGGGCTGGACCACCACGCCGGAGACGTCCCAGCCGGGGATCACCGGGAAGACGGTGTCGATGATCGTGTCGAGGTACCCGGCCTGCCCTTTCCAGTCGACCGGGTTCACGGCCGCGGCGCGCACCTTGACGAGCACCTTGTCGGGTCCCACCTTCGGGTCGGGGAACTCGCCGAATTCCAGCACCTCGGGCCCGCCGTAGTGGTGGTAGCAGATCGCCTTCATGAGGCGACCCTCGGGCGGGTCCGGTCGCCACGCAACCGGGAAACCGATCATTCGGGGCAAAAGGGACTAGCCTGGAGGGGTCACTGCACCTCCGCAGAGGGGCTCTGCCATGTCCGTTCTCCACCAGGAACACCCCGCGCACCAGCACGCCCACGGGCCGGGCTGCGGACACGCGTCCGTCGTCCACAACGACCACCTCGACTACGCGCACGACGGCCATCTGCACCGCGAACACTCCGGCCACTGGGACGAGTGCGAGCCGGGCGAGCACATCGCGCACAGCGGCCACGCCCATGAGCACCGCGAGGGCTGCGGGCACCCCGCCGTCGCGCACGGCGACCACGTCGACTACCTGCACGACGGGCACCGGCACGCGGCCCACGGCGAGCACTGGGACGACCACTGACCGAGCGGCGCGACCCGCGACCGGCACCCCCGCCTTCTCCCCCGCGGGTGGCAACTGGCAGGCTCTGCCCCGTCAGTCGAGCCACTACGCGGGGGAACGCCGTTGACCGTCACGGATCCGTACACCGTCGAACTCGCACCGGGAGTGCACGCCTACGTCCAGCCGGACGGCGGCTGGTGCCTGAACAACGCCGGTTTCATCAGCGACGGCGAGACCACGCTGCTCGTCGACACGGCGGCCACCGAGCGCCGGGCGCTCGCCCTGCGGGACGCGCTGCTGGCCCAGGGGGCACCACTCCCCCGCATCGTCGTCAACACCCACCACCACGGCGACCACACCTACGGCAACGCGGTCTTCACGCCCGGCGGCGCCGAGGTCGTCGGGCACGAGGCGTGCCGCCGGGAGGTGCTGGCGGCCGGCCGGCAGCTGCACCTCATCTGGCCGCAGACCGACTTCGGCGACATCCGGATCGCCCCGCCCACGCTCACCTACGGCGACCGGCTCACCCTGCACATGGGCGGCACCGAGATCCGGCTGATCCATCCCGGCCCCGCCCACACGGTCGGTGACACCATCGTCCACCTGCCCGAGCAGGGGATCGTCTTCACCGGCGACCTGATATTCCACGGTGGGACGCCGTTCCTGGCGACGGGCTCGCTGCGGGGGTCGCTGCGCTCGATCGAGCTGCTGCGCTCGCTCGGCGCGCGGACGGTGGTGCCCGGCCACGGGCCGCTCGCCGACCCGTCGGCGTACGACACGACCGAACGCTATCTGCGGTTCGTCGCCGCGATCGCCGAGGAGGGCCACGCCGAGGGCCTCACGCCGCTGGAGGTGGCCCGCCGGGCGGACCTCGGCGAGTTCGCCGAGCTGCATGAGAGCGAGCGGCTGGTGGCCAATGTGCACCGGGCGTACGCGGAGCTGAACGGTGAGCCCGAGGGCTCGCCGCTCGATGTCGCCGCCGTCTTCGGGGACATGGCGGCCATGAACGGCGGCGTGCCCGTCGCCTGCCACGCCTGAGGCGGTCGGCACCGGCCGGTGCGGTGCCCCCCCACCGCGGCCGGTCCGCGGCCGGTCCGCGGCCGGTCCGCGGGTGGTCCGCGGCCGGTCCGCGGCCGGTCCGCCTCGGCGGTCGGGCGGGACGCCCCGGCCTGCGTTCGGGCGGGCGGTCGGGAGTCCGCCGAGCGGTGCCGAGCGGTGCGACGGACCGGCGGTCACCAGCGGGGGACGGCGGGCGCGACCCATCGGGGGTCCGCCCGCCGCATGGCCGCCGCGTCGTCGCGCTCGCGCATCGTGCCGTCGTCTTCGAGCCAGCGCCGGTGGAGCGGGGCCAGCCGCTCGTGGTCGAGTTCCACACCGAGGCCGGGCGCGTCGGAGACGGTGAGCCGGCCCCCGCGGAAGACGTGCCGGCGGGTGACGACGTCCTCGGTCTGCCACGGGTAGTGGCTGTCGCAGGCGTGGTGGAGGTGGGGGACGGTCGCGGCGACGTGGGTCATGGCGGCGAGGCTGATGCCCAGATGGGTGTTGGAGTGCATGGACAGGCCCACGCCGAACGTGCGGCAGATCGCGGCCAGTTCCCGTGTGCGGTGCAGCCCGCCCCAGTAGTGGTGGTCGCAGAGCACGATCCGGACCGCGTCGCGGGCGAACGCGCCGGCGATCTCCTCGAACGTCGTCACGCACATGTTGGTGGCGAGGGGGACGGCCGTACGGGACGCGATCCCGGCCATCCGGTCGATGCCGCTCGCCGGGTCCTCCAGGTACTCGAGGAGGGGGCCGATCTCTCCGGCGACGTACAGCGCGGTCTCCACCGACCAGGCACCGTTGGGGTCCAGACGCAGCGGCCGGCCGGGGAACTCCTCGGCGAGGGCGCGGATCGCGGCGATCTCCCGGTCCGGCTCGAAGACACCCCCCTTGAGCTTGAAGGATCCGAAGCCGTGGTCGGCGGCGAAGCGGCGGGCCTGGGCGACGATGCCGGCCGGGTCGAGGGCCGCCCCCCAGTCGTCCTTCTCCCCGCCTGCGGGGTGCTCGGCCCAGCGGTAGAAGAGGTAGGCGCTGTATTCGACCGTGTCGCGGACCTTGCCGCCCAGCAGTGCGTGGACGGGCAGTCCCAGAGTCTTCCCCAGGGCGTCGAGGCAGGCGACCTCGAAGCCGGCGACGACGGAGTGGCGCAGCTTGGCGGCGGTCCGTACGCCACGCAGTCCCGCCGCGTCCCCGCCCTCCCGGCCGGGCGGGTCGCCGCAGACACGTTCGGCGAGACCGAAGAGGCCGTTCACGTCCGTGACCGCACGGCCGGGGAGAGCCTCGGCGAGCAGCCGGGCTGGCCCGAGGTGCTCACCGTCCCCGTAGGTCTCTCCCACTCCCGTCACCCCTCCGCGGGTGACGAGCTCCACGACGAGGCGCGGGGTGTACGGCTGATGGACTCCCCGGGTATTGAGAAGCGGCGGGTCCGAGATGAGGATCGGGGTGAGCCGGACTTCGTCGACCAGCAGCGAGGGATCCATATGTGAACCCTATTCACGAACACGACCGGAGAGCCAGGGGAGCGACAGCGGTTTCCGGCCGGCCACTGGACGACATACCGACTGGTCGGCATCATGCTGCGTACAACCTGCCCGCCTCCGAAAGGTGCGAACGATGAGCTCAGCCCCGCCCGGTCTCGATCCCGAGCGGCTGCGCGGACATCTGGACCGCGAGCGCCCCGGCCTGGTGAGCGGTCCGCTCAGCGCCCGGATCGTCGAGGGAGGCCGCTCGAACCTGACGTACATCGTCACCGACGGAACGGGCCGGTGGGTGGTACGCCGCCCGCCGCTCGGCCACGTCCTGGCCACCGCGCACGACATGAAGCGCGAGCACCGGGTGATCAGCGCCCTGCACCCGACGCCGGTGCCGGTCCCGCGGCCGGTGCTGCTGTGCGAGGACGACTCCGTGCTCGGAGCGCCGTTCTACGTCATGGAGTTCGTGCCCGGCACGCCGTACCGCACCGCCGAACAGCTCGCCCCGCTCGGCCCGGAGCGCACCCGCGCCGCCGTCCTCGGCCTGGTCGACACGCTCGTGGAGCTGCACGCCGTGGACCCGGAGGCGGTCGGGCTCGGTGACTTCGGGCGTCCCGAGGGCTTCCTGGACCGGCAGCTACGCCGCTGGGGCAAGCAGCTGGACGCCTCCCGCAACCGTGAGCTGGCCGGGATCGACGAACTCCACGCGGCCCTCGGCCGGGAGCTGCCGTCCTCCCCCGCCGCCACGGTCGTCCACGGCGACTTCCGCCTGGACAACGTCCTGCTGGACGGGGAGGACCGGGTGTCTGCCGTCCTCGACTGGGAGATGTCCACGCTCGGCGACCCGCTGACCGACCTCGGGCTGCTGGTGATGTACAGCGCCGACCTGGACCTGCCGCACTCCCCCGTCTCGACGACGGCCGGCGCGGAGGGCCACCCCGCGCCGGCCGAACTGATCGAGCGGTACGCGACCCGCTCCGGCCGGGACACCTCCGCCATCTCCTGGTACACGGCGTTCGCCTGGTTCAAGCTCGCCGTGATCCTCGAGGGCATCCACTACCGCTACACCCTCGGGCAGACGGTCGGTGCCGGGTTCGACCGGATCGGCGACCTCGTCCCCGTCTTCATCGAGCACGGCCTCACCACCCTTCAGGAAGGCTGAACCACTCATGGACTTCGCATTCGACTCACGCACCGAGGAACTGCGAGGCCGGCTGCTGGCCTTCATGGAGAGCCACGTGTACCCGGCGGAGGCGGTCGCGCACGAGCAGCGGGCGAAGCTCGCCTCGCCCTGGGACACCCCGGCGGTCGTGGAGGAGCTCAAGGCCGAGGCGCGCCGGCAGGGCCTGTGGAACCTCTTCCTGCCCGACGAGGAGTACGGGGCCGGTCTGACGAACCTGCAGTACGCGCCGCTCGCCGAGATCACCGGCCGCTCCCCCGAGCTGGCCCCGACCGCGCTGAACTGCGCGGCACCGGACACCGGGAACATGGAGGTGCTCGCACAGTTCGGCGACGAGCGGCAGAAGAAGCAGTGGCTGGAGCCGCTGCTCGCCGGCGAGATCCGCTCGGCCTTCGCGATGACCGAGCCCGAGGTCGCCTCGTCCGACGCGACGAACATCGAGACGCGGATCGACCGGGCCTCCGACGGGTCGACCGACTACATCGTCAACGGCCGCAAGTGGTACATCTCCGGGGCGATGAACCCGGACTGCAAGATCTTCATCGTGATGGGCAAGACCGATCCGGAGGGCGCGGACATCCGCCGCCAGCAGTCGATGATCCTGGTGCCCCGGGACACCCCCGGGGTGGACGTCCGGCGCGCGATGCAGGTGTACGGCTACGAGGACCACTCCCACGGCGGTCACGCCGAGGTGGTCTTCGAGGACGTGCGGGTCCCGGCGGCGAACCTGATCGGCGAGGAGGGCGGCGGCTTCGCCATCGCCCAGGCACGCCTCGGACCGGGCCGCATCCATCACTGCATGCGGCTGATCGGCATGGCCGAGCGTGCGATCGAGCTGATGTGCCGGCGGGCGGTGTCCCGTACCGCCTTCGGCAAGCCGCTCGCCCAGCAGGGCGTCGTGCACAACTGGATCGCGGACGCGCGAGTGACCGTCGAACAGCTCCGGCTGCTGGTGCTGAAGACGGCCTGGCTGATGGACACCGTCGGCAACCGCGGCGCGCACACCGAGATCCAGGCCATCAAGATCGCCACCCCGCGGGCGGTGGTGGACATCATCGACAAGGCGGTCCAGGTCCACGGGGCGGGCGGCGTCAGCCAGGACTTCCCGCTCGCCGGACTGTGGGCGGCGGCGCGGACGCTGAAGCTGGCGGACGGCCCCGACGAGGTGCACCAGCGGTCGCTGGCGCGGCGCGAACTGAAGCGTTACCTCTGACCGCGGCGGCCGGGCCGCGCGGCCCGGGGTCGCGGCGGGCAACGGGACCCGGCCGCGAGGCCGGGCTGGGGCGTGTTTCGAAAGTGGCGTCGTCCGCCCGGAGGGCGGGGCCCCCGGCCAGACGGGACTTTCGGAACACGCCTCAGGGCCGCAGGGCCCTCAGCAGGAGGTCGGCCAGGTGGTCGGCGACCTGCTGGGGGCTGAGCGGTCCGTCCGGGCGGTACCAGGTCGACAGGTGGTGGACCGAGCCGAAGTGGTAGTCCACGACCAGATCGGCCGGGGTCGCCGCGGAGAACACCCCGCTCTCCTGGCCCTCCTCGATCAGGGCCCGGAACCGCTCGTGGTAGTGCCGTCGCTCGGCCCGCACCTGCTTGTTCTTCTCCGGGCTCAGATGGTGCATGGACCGGAAGAAGATCGACGCGTCGTCGAGGTTGTCGATGGTGGTGACGACGACGTCGGCGGCGGCGTCCCGCAGCCGCTCATCGACCGGGGCGTCCGCGTTGGCGAAGGCGTCCAGCCGCTCCTGCTGGAGCCGCAGCACGCGCGAGTACACCTCCTGGAGGAGGTCCTCCTTGGAGCCGAAGTAGTGGTAGAGGGCACCCTTGGTGACCCCGGCCGCCTCGACGATCTCCTGGACGGAAGTGCGGTCGTAGCCCTGTTCGGCGAAGAGCCGGGTGGCGGCGGCCAGCAGCCTCTGTGGGACGGGGGTGCCGTTCCCGTCCGTCGTCCTGGCCATGTGCCGCCGCCTTTCTCGTGTGCTGTACATGTGCGGTACGAATGCTGTCCTCGTGCCCGGCACGGTGCCGGGGCGCGGTTTCCTGGCTGGTTCCCTACGCGGGGGAACGCAGCTCCCGCCTCAGGATCTTCCCACTCGTGGTCTTGGGGAGCTCCGGCAGGATCTCGACCTCGCGGGGATATTTGTACGCCGCGAGGCGCTCCTCGCAGTAGGTGGAGAGCACGGCGGGTTCGACCTGGGTACCCGGACGGAGGCTGACGTACGCCTTGACCGTCTCCCCACGGTAGGTGTCGGGGACACCGACGACGGCCGCCTCGCGGACGGCCGGATGGGTGTGGAGCACGTCCTCGACCTCGCGCGGCCAGACCTTGAACCCGGACGCGTTGATCATGTCCTTCTTGCGGTCGACGACGTAGAGCCAGCCGTCGGCGTCCATGAAGCCGATGTCCCCGGTGCGCAGTTCGCCGTCCGGGAACGTCTCGGCGGTGGCCTCGGGGAGCCGCCAGTAGCCGGGAACGACCTGAGGGCCCCGTACGGCGATCTCACCGTGCTCGCCGAACGGCACCTCCCGGCCCGTGTCGTCCAGGATCCGCACGACGGTCTCGGGGCCCGGCACGCCCACGGAGAGGGCGCCGGAGACCGGGTCGACCGGGGCCTCCTTCCCGGGCGGCACGGAGGCGCACGGCGCGGTGCACTCGGTGAGGCCGTAGCCGTTGCGGATGTACGGGCCGAAATCCGCCCGGAACTTCTCCACCAGGGCCGGGGGCACGGGGGCACCGCCCGAGGAGATCACCTGGAAGGAGGAGAAGTGGCCGGGCGTGGCGGCCGGGTGGGCGGCCAGCGCCATGAAGGCGGTGGACGGGCCGACGGTGTAGGCGGGGCGGTGCTCGGCGAAGGCGTCGAGGACGACGCCCGCCTCGAAGCGGTACGCGAGGACGAGGGTGCCGGCGTTGGCGACGCATGCGGCCAGTTCGCAGACCATGCCGGTGATGTGGAAGAGCGGCGCCAGGGCGAAGTAGGCGGCACCTTCGGCGACGGGGTGGCCGGTGCGCTGCCGTTCCGCGTTGTACGTGATGCCACCGTGCAGGTTCAGGGCGCCCTTGGGGGTGCCGCTGGTGCCGGAGGTGTAGCTGATCAGCGCGACGTCGGTGGCGGTGAGGTCCCGGCCGTACTGGGGCGCGGGGTGACCGGCCCGGGCGACGGCGACCAGGTCGTCGGTGTCCGCCGGTTTCGGCATCCGCGCGAAGCCGAGGACGCGCGGGTCGTCACGGGTCTGCAGGCCCTTCTCGCAGGCGGTCAGCGCCACGCGTACGCCCGCGGCCGTGGCCGTCTGGCGCAGATACGCCTCCCAGGCGCGGTCCGCGCAGATCAGCGCGGTCGCCCCGGAGTCGGTGAGGACGTGGGCGACCTCGGCCGACTTGTACATCGGGTTGAGCGGGACGACGGTCGCGCCCGCCTTCCAGGCGCCGAGCAGGGCGAGGACGAAGTGCGGGGTGTTCTGGAGCATGAGGGCGACGCGGTCGCCGCGCCCGACGCCCCGGGCGGCGAGGTACCCGGCGACGGAGTCGGACAGCGTGTCGGTCTCGCGGTAGCTCAGGCGCCCGTCGAAGTAGGCGAGGGCGGTGTGCTCGGGTGCGCGGGCGACGGCCGCGCGGAAGGAGTGCACCACGGTGGCCGGCGGCCGCAGCGGCGCCCGCTGGGCATCGCTGAGCTGCGCCAGCCAGGGCTTGGCCGCGTAGATCGAGGTCGTCGGGGTCACTTCCAGGTGCCCTCCCACTTCTGCTGGATGTGGCTCATATTGTTCAGCCAGCGCTCGGGCTCGGTGGCGCGGACCCGGTAGAAGTCGGCGACCTCGGGATGGGGCAGGATCAGGAACCGGTCGGCCTCCATGCCGTCGAAGAGGGCGTCCGCGACGTCCTCGGGCTCGATGGCGGTGGGCGCGAGGACGAGTTCGCCCGCCGAGCCGGCGGCGGTGAGCATGTCCGTGCGGACTCCCTGCGGGCATATGGCGTGGACCTTGAGGCCACGGTGGCGGTAGGTGAGCGACAGCCACTCGGCGAACGCGTAGGCACCGTGCTTGGACACGCTGTAGGGCGCGGCGCCGACCATGGTGAGCAGGCCGGCGGCGGAGACGGTGGAGACGAAACGGCCACTGCCGCGTTCCAGCCAGTCGGGCAGCAGGGCGCGGGCGGCGCGGACATGGGCCATGACGTTGACGTCCCAGGCGGCGGCCCACACGTCCTCGTCGGCGAAGGCGTCGCCCGGGGAGGCCAGTCCGGCGTTGGCGCAGTAGATGTCGACGCTGCCGCCGAGGGCCTCGCGGGCCTCCGCCACGATCGCCGAGGCGTCGCCGGGCACGGCGGTGGCGCCGATCTCGTCCGCGACGGCCTTGGTGCGGCCGGGGTCGAGGTCGTTGACGACGACCCGGGCGCCCTCGGCGGCGAATCTGCGGGCGAGTGCGGCGCCGATGCCACCGCCCGCCCCCGTGACAACCACGCCCGCGCCCTGGACCGTACTCATCGGGATCCGCCTCTCGTCGTGACTGGGCCGCACAATGGCCAGCCGCAGACTAACCGGTCGGTATGTCGTGGGGGAAGGCCACGGTGCTTGCCTCGTTCCCCGAGGCCGCCCGGCGCGCTAGCGTGCGAGGCCGGTACGTGCACGGTTCGGTCGAAACGGTCACGGAGGTGTGCGGATGAGCGTGTCCAGACGGGGTCTGCTGGCCGCGGGCGGTGCCGTGGGAGCGGGAGTGGCCGCCGGCGCGGGGGTGGTCGCGGGTTCCGCTCCGGCCGGCGCGCACGGCGGGAGCCGACGGGTGCGTACCGGCTTCGACCGGCTGGCGGCCGGCGGGTACGAGGCACTCGCGGGGCAGCGGGTCGGGGTGGTCACCAACCCCACCGGTATCACCGCCGGCGCCAGGCACATCGTGGACGTGATGCACGCCGACGACGGGGTGGACCTGGTGGCGGTGTTCGGCCCCGAGCACGGCTTCCGCGGTACGGCGCAGGCGGGCGGCTCGGAGGGCCGGTACGACGACCCGGCCACCGGTCTGCCGGTGTACGACACGTACCTCAAGAGCGGGCAGGCACTGGCCGACATCTTCACGGCGTCCGGGGCGCAGACGGTCGTCTTCGACATCCAGGACGTCGGCGCCCGCTTCTACACCTACATCTGGACGCTGTACGACTGCATGGTGGCGGCCCGGCTGGCGGGGAAACGGTTCATGGTGCTGGACCGGCCGAACCCGGTCACCGGGCGTGCGGCTTCCGGGCCGGTCCTCGACCGGGCGTTCGCGACGTTCGTCGGGCGGGAGCCGATCGCCCAGGCGCACGGCATGACGGTGACCGAGCTGGCCCGGCTGTTCAACGAGGAGTTCCTGACGGCGCCGGTGGAGCTCGCGACGGTACGGATGTCGGGGTGGCGGCGGCATGACTTCTTCGACGCCACGGGCCTGCCGTGGGTGCCGCCGAGCCCCAACATGCCGACGCCCGACACGGCCCTGGTGTACGCGGGCACGTGTCTGTTCGAGGGAACGAACCTGTCCGAGGGGCGCGGCACCACCAGGCCGTTCGAGCTGCTGGGCGCGGAGGGCGTCGACCGGCGGTGGGCCGAGGCGGCGAACGCGTTGGAGCTGCCGGGCGTCCGGTTCCGGGAGGCGTACTTCGCGCCCACGTTCTCCAAGTTCCAGGGGAAGACGGTCGGCGGGGTCCAGCTGCTGGTGTACGACCGCGAGGCGTACGACCCGGTTCGCACCGGCATCGGGCTGCTGGTCACGGCGAAACGGAGCTGGAGCGGCTTCGCCTGGCGGGCGGACCGCTGGATCGACAAGCTGACCGGGTCGGCGAAGGTGCGGACGCTGATCGACGCGGGTGCCGGACCGGACGAGGTCGTGGGCGCCTGGCAGACGGAACTCGGGGAGTTCCGCGCGATGCGGCGGGCGTACCTGGCGTACCACTGAGCCGCGCCGGGACACTCGGGCCCGGACCGTTGGAGTGCCCGGGCCCGGACCAGTGGGACGCCCGGGTTCGGCCCAGCGGGAGACTGGGGTTCACGCCACCGGGTCACTGGGGTCAGCACCACCAGAAGCCCTGCGGCGGGCAGGCTGGTCCCGCCGCACCCGGCTCCGGAACCCTTGATCCATGGACGTTCAGACCCGGCATCGCGTGCCGTTCCTGGTTCTGCTGTTCTCCCTCTGTCTCCTGCTGGTGCCGGGGGCTCCGGCCGTCGCCGCGCCCGCCCGGACCGGTGACCCCGCCGGTGACCCGGTCCCGGCGCTGGCCCGGGCCGCCCGGCCCCTGGCCGACCTGGGTCCGCTGGTCCGCATGACCGGCGGGGCGAAGGTCGTGGGCATCGGCGAAGCCACCCACAGCTCCCACGAGTTCTTCGCCGAGCGGGCCCGGATATTCCGTCATCTCGTGGAGACGCGGGGCTTCACCACCTTCGCCCTGGAGGCTCCCTGGAGCACCGGTCTGCGGCTCAACGACTACGTGCTGCACGGGAAGGGCGACCCCCGGCGCATCATGCGGGAGGAGTTCCAGCACGCGTACCGCTTCTGGAACACCCGCGAGTACCTCGACCTGCTGCGGTGGATGCGGCAGCACAACGTGCGTCATCCGGACCACCCCGTGCAGTTCATGGGCAACGACGTGGCGTACGCCGGCCCGGAGCTCTTCGACCGGGTCACCGCGTACACCGCCCGCCACCATCCCCGGATCGCGCCGAGGATCCAGGAGCTGTACGCGGCGTCCCGGCCGACCGGGACCGTCGACGCGTGGATGAGCGCCTACCCGGCCAAACCCCTGGAGGCGCGCCGCCGGATGGGCGCCGAGGTGAGCGAGGCGCTCCGGCTGCTGCGGCGGCAGCGCCCCGGGCCAGACCCCCGGGCGCACGCCTGGGTCCTCCAGCACGCCCGGAACATCGCCCAGGTCGGCACGGAGTACGCGCAGGAGCTGACGGACGAGGGTACGGCCGCCGCGATGCTCTTCCGCGACCGGAGCATGGCGGAGAACACCGTGTGGTGGCAGCGCCACACCGGCCACCGGATGGTCCTCGCCGCGCACAACGGGCACATCGGCTACGAGACGACCGCCCCGGCTCATTACCCCAGGATTCAGGGGGCCTTCATGCGGGACCTGCTCGGCGCCGGCTATGTGAACGTAGGAGTGAGCTTCGGCCGGGGTTCGTTCAACGCGCACGATCCCGGCGACCCGCGGCGGCCCATACGCACGGTCACCCTCGGGCCGCGCCCCGAAGGCACCCAGGAGTACACGCTCGACCGGGTCGCGCCGGGCGACTACTACCTGGACCTGCGCAGGACTCCGGAAGCCGCCCGGCGGTGGCTGAGCGGGGCGAGGCCGACCCTCTCGATCGGCACGGACTGGCCCCATGAGCTCAACGACACGCCCCAGCGGCTGGCCACGTCGTACGACGTGCTGATCCACCTGCGGCGTGTCGGCGCGGCCCAACTGCTCTGATACGCCCCCTTCGTGGGTCTGTCCGTCTTTCCGCTCCGGCGGGATGCTGTGGGAGCAGCGATCCTCGGGAGCGGAGGGACGGGGCATGACCGCGATGAGTGTGAGGCCGTACCAGCAGATCACCTTCGACAAGGAAGGGGATGTGAACACCGCCGAGCGCGACGCGCTGGCGCGTCTGGACGTCACGGACCTGGTGATGTTCGCCCACGGGTGGAACAGCTCCCCCTCGACGTCGACCCGGATGTACGCGCGCTTCTTCGAGCCGTTTCCCGGACTGCTGAGAGGCAGGCCGGGGGTGCGGGTGGGGTACGCGGGTGTCGTCTGGCCGTCGATGAGATTCGCGGACGAGCCGGTCCCGGACTTCGAGCGGGTGGCCGTGACCGGTGCGGAACCGGCGCCCGGGCTGGACGAGGAGACGCTGCGGGGGCTCGTGACGGTGTTCCCGGGCCGGGAGGCGGAGGTGGCCCGGCTGGCCGAGCTGCTGGCGGAGCAGCCGGAGGAGCGGTCCGCGTTCGAGGAGTTCGGGACGCTGGTGCTGCGGCTGGTGGACGAGGGGCCGGCGGCGTTCGCGGCGGATCTGGACGGGGACGAGCGGCCGGGCTTTCTGGACGCGGATCCGGTCGCGGTCTGTACCGAGTTCACCGGGGCGCTGGAGGCGGCCGGGTTCTCGCTCTCCGTGGGCAAGGGGGTGAAGCGTCTGTGGAAGGGTGCCAAGGAGGTGCTGCGGCAGGCCACGTACTGGGCGATGAAGCGCCGTTCGGGGGCCGTGGGCGAGCGGGGACTCGGCCCGCTCCTGGGGCAACTGGCGCGGTCGTCCCCCGCGGTCCGGGTGCATCTGGTGGGGCACAGTCAGGGGGCGCGGCTGATGTCGTTCGCGCTGCGCGGGCTGCCCGCGGGTGTGCGGAACGTGAAGTCGGCGACGCTGCTGCAGGGGGCGTTCTCGCACTACGCGTTCGCGTCGCGGCTGCCGCATCCGCTGCGGGGCGGCGGGGCGCTGGCCGGGGTGCACCGGCGGGTCGACGGGCCGGTCGTGGCGTGCTACTCGCGTCATGACACGGCGCTCTCGGTCATCTATCCGCTGGCGTCCCGTGTCGCCGGCGACGACCGGAGCGCGGTGGGAGCGGACCGGCGGTGGTGTGCCATGGGCTTCGACGGCATCCAGGCCGTGGACGGCACTCCCGGCCTCACCCTGGACGCGGCGCTGGCCGGGGGCGTGCCGGGCTCCGGGTGCGTGAACGTCGACACGGCGCCGGTGGTCCGGCGCGGCGGGCCGCCGGCCGGGGCGCACAGCGACATCTGTCATCCCGAGCTGGCCAGGGTGGTGATCGCCGCCGGCCGGATCGGGGTGTGAGGGCTCGGCCGTATGTACGGCGAAGGCGGCGATTCTGAGACTGCGCGGTATGGCCGCGCGGCGTTCCACGCCGGGACCGGAACGACGGACATCGCTGGTGGTGAGCGCCGTCGGTGAGGTGAGCAACCGTCACTTATGCGAAATCGCCCCACGGGACGCCATGGGGGCAATTCGCGTCAGATGTCCCGGTGATGGGCCCCATCTGTTTTTCGATGGAGCCGAAACGGGCACTCGTACGTCCATTCATCGACGCCGATGTACCAGCGACGGAGGTGGCAGTGCGATGGCCGGTTTCCGGAGTCTCGCGAGACAGGTCCGTGATCCCGGATGCGATCTGGCGCTGCGGCGGTATTCGCTGCGCAAGTGCCTGGAACGCTTCGCCCCTTATGGACACCGGGCGACCTGGGACCATCTGTGCGCCAGGCACAGGTTCGGGCCCGAGGACCGGGATCCAGATCCGGCGCGGCTGGTGGCCGCGCTCGACGAGCTGGAGGAAGCGCGGGCCGTATGGCTCGCCTACGAGCGGAAGTTCGCGGAGCGCCGCAGGCGCGAGAAGCACGACGGGCTCCGGCGGCCCGGATCGATCGACGACTGGCACCGGCGCACCTGGGGCGGGAACGGCGTCGCCCGCTGCGACGACCCGGCGGTGCATCCGGCGCTGCCGCTCGCCGAGGCGCTGCGCCGGCTGATCAAGGCCCTGGAGTCGGCGCCCGGAGACAACTGCCCGGTGTGCGCGGAGCACCGGATCGTCTGGCGGCCCGACCTGTCCCACGAGCCGTGGTTCGGGCCGGTCTGCACAGGCTGCGGCGTACTCGTGCCGCAGCCCGTTCTGACGTCCGAGGCCCTGGCCGCGGCCAAGAGGGCGCGGCACAGGGAACTGGCGTCGGTGGCGTGAGGCGCCGGGGCGCGAGGCGCACGGGGGGAGTGCGTCGGCGCGCCCCGCGTTGACACGCGCGAACGTACCAGGTCGAAAACCGGGTGGCCCACCGGAATTCGGTACGGCGAAAGTGGCGGTGATGTCTGGAACCACGCCATGAGGAGCCGATATGTCGACGCTGCGTGTCACCGCCGAACTGCTGACCGTGCATGAGCATCCGAACGCGGACGCCCTGGAACTGGCCCAAGTGGGCCTCTATCGGGCCGTCGTCGCCAAGGGCGCCTATCGCAGCGGTGAGGCCGCTGTCTACATCCCGGAGCAGGCGGTGCTGCCGCCGGCGCTCGTCGAGGAGCTGGGCCTGACGGGCCGGCTGGCCGGGAAGGCGTCCGACCGGGTCAAGGCGGTTCGTCTGCGCGGTGAGTTGTCGCAGGGCATCGTGTGCCGGCCGCGGGCGCTGGCGGACGTGGACCTGGCGCGGGCCGCGGCCGACGGAACGGACTTCGCCGAGCTGCTCGGCATCACCAAGTGGGTGCCTCCGGTTCCCACCACCATGAGCGGCGAGGTGGAGTCGGCCCCCGGGCTGCTGCCGTGGGTCGACATAGAGAACATCCAGCGCTATCCGGGCATCTTCGAGCCGGGCGAGCCCGTGATCCTGACCGAGAAACTGCACGGCACGGCCTGCCTGATGACGTACGAGACCGAGGGCGAGCGCGTGTACGTCTCCTCGAAGGGCTTCGGCTCCAAGGGCCTGGCGCTGCGGGAGGAGGAGCGCAATCTGTACTGGCGCGCGATCCGCCGGTACGACGTCCCCGGGGTCGCGGCGCGCCTCGCGGCGAAGCTGGGCGCCTCCCGTGTCGGTGTCTTCGGCGAGGTGTACGGCGCGGGTGTGCAGGATCTCGCGTACGGGGCCAACGGCCGCAGCGAGGAACTGGGTTACGCGGTCTTCGACGTGTCGGCGGAGATCGACGGGCAGGTGCGCTGGCTGGACGCGGCGGAGTTGCTGGCCGGTGAGCTGCCGCTGGTACCGCGTCTGTACGAGGGGCCCTACGCGGTCGAGAAGGTGCTGGAACTGGCCACCGGCCGGGAGACGGTCTCGGGCCGTGAGCTGCATCTGAGGGAGGGCGTTGTGATCCGGCCGGCCACCGAGCGCTACAGCCCGGTGGTCGGCGGGCGGGCGATCGCGAAGGCGGTCAGCCCCGCGTACCTGACCCGCAAGGGCGGCACGGAGTACGAGTAGGAAGTCCGCCCGGCCGGTCCGCGCGGCACCCGTGACCGTCGCCCTGCCCGGGCAGGGCGCATGTCCGGCGAGGCGCGTACTTGGGTGAGGCGTATGCCCGGGTGAAGCACATGCCCGGGCGAGACGCATGCGCCCGCGAGGCCCGCGCCCGGCAGGACCCGCGGCGGACCGGAGCCGGCCGGGCAGAGCCCGGCAGGCCCGTCCCGGGCAGACCTGCACGTCAGGTCTGCGCGGTCCTCCGGCGCTCCGCCATCAGGCGCGAACCGGTCATGCGCTCACCGAAGACGTCGTCGGGGTTGGACAGCACACAGGTCTCCAGCGAGAGGCAGCCGCAGCCGATGCAGTCGGTGAGGTGGTCGCGCAGACGGCCGAGCTGCTTGATCCGCTCGTCGAGTTCAGTGCGCCAGGTCTCGGAGAGCCGGGCCCAGTCCTCCCGGTTGGGCGTGCGCTCCTCGGGGAGCTGCGCCAGGGCGTCCCTGACCGTGGCGAGCGGGATGCCGACGCGCTGGGCCGCGCGCACGAACGCGACGCGGCGCAGCGCGTCGCGGCTGTAGCGGCGCTGGTTGCCGCTGGTGCGGCGGCTCCTGATCAGGCCCTTGGACTCGTAGAAGTGCAGGGCCGACACGGCGGCGCCGCTGCGCGCGGACAGCTGGCCGACGGTGAGTTCGTGGATCTTCTCCGGTATCTGCGGCACGCCTCGAACATTACTGGTCCGTTGACAGGAGCGAGCCGGTCCCCGCATGCTGAGCAAGCGCTTAGACAATCTGAGTCAGGGAGCCGGGACATGGCAGAGCCGAGGATCTTCACGTCCGCCGACGAGCTGCGCGCCGGAGTCGGCGAGCAACTGGGGTACAGCGACTGGCTGGAGATCGAACAGAAGCGGATCGACCTGTTCGCCGAAGCCACGGGCGACCACCAGTGGATCCATGTCGATCCCGAGCGGGCGGCCACCGGGCCGTTCGGCACGACGATCGCCCACGGCTATCTCACGCTGTCGCTGCTGCCCCTGTTCGTGCCGCAGATCATGCGGGTCGAGGGCATGAAGATGGGCGTCAACTACGGCAGCAACAAGGTCCGTTTCCCCGCCCCCGTGCCCGTGGGGTCACGGCTGCGTGCCAGCGCCGTGCTGAAGGGCGTCGAGGACGCGGGCGGCGGCGTGCAGGTGACCGCTGCCGTGACCGTGGAGCGCGAGGGCGGCGACAAGCCGGTGTGCGTCGCCGAGTCGGTGTCCCGCTACTACTTCTGAGCAACCGGCGCGGGAGGGCCGCTACGCGCGGGCGCCCACCATGCGCAGCACGAGGTCGGCGTAGAGCGCGCCGACCTCGTCGGGCGTCCGGACCCCCTTGGTGTCGAACCAGCGGGCGACGTCGATGCAGAGCGAGAGCACGGCGAGGGTGGTGCCCGGCACGTCGGGGACGTCGAAGACACCCGCGTGGACACCGTCGTTGAGGATGCGGCGCACCGCGGCGTCGCTCTTGCGCCGCAACTCCACGATCTCGGCCCGGTGGTCGGGGTCGAGCGAGTCCAGTTCGTACTGGACCACGTGCGCGGTCGTACGCCGGCCGGCGTGCCAGCGGACGAAGGAGCGCACGGCGTCGGCGAGCCGTTCCGCCGGGTCGCCGGGGCCGTCCGCGGCCGCCTCCAGGATCTCCAGGGCCTTGTCGTGGCCGATCCGGCTGATCCGGTGGAGCAGCTCTTCCTTCGTCTTGTAGTGGATGTAGAGCGCGGCGGGGCTCATCCCGGCGCGGCCCGCGATGTCACGCGTGGTGGTGGCGTGATAGCCACGCTCGGCGAAGGCCTCGACGGCGGCCACGAGCAGCCTCCTGGCCGCCTCCGGGGTGACCTCACCCCACGCCACGTCCTCGCCGAAGTCCACTTCCTCCGCCGCGCTCATCGCTCGCCCCTTCCCGGTTCCACAGGACGAACACCATACCCCGACAGTGAGCAAGCGCTTAGAGCAAGCGCTCAGAGCTTCTGGAAGGGATCGTGCTCGGCGAGCAGCTTCTCCAGCCGCGCCTGGTCGACCCGGCTCACGATCTGTCCCGCCTCCTGGCGGTCCCGGACCACCTTGGCCAGGGTGAAGGCGGAGGTGGTGAGGTAGAGGACGGCGATGCCCAGGAAGGCGCGCACCCAGACGTCGGCCTCCAGATTGAAGATGCCGAGGGCGACCGCGCCGAGGGCGATGGCGAACGAGGCGACGGCCTGTCCGTAGTAGGCCGCCGTGTTCTGCTGCTTGACCGGTGTGTCACTCATGGCGCCGAGCATGCGCCCGCTGTGGCGCGCGCCACATCCGCTCTCGTACTCAGTCGCTACTCACCCCGCGCGACTCGCCGGGTTGAGCAGATGTATGAGGACGGGAGTCTCAGGTGTGACATGTGTCCATGGTGGGACGGTGGTGTTCGCTCCTACGTTCTGCGTACCGCGATTCCGCACGCCGGGTCACCCCCCGGCGGCCCGCCAGACGTCCCCCGCCGCAGCGGTGTGTCGCGACAGAGCCCCGCCGAGGGCGTCCGGCACCGTCCCGCCGCTTCCCCCGGCGCGAGGACGCCGTGTGCGCTCACCGGCGCCCGGCACGTGGACGATCCCACAGGCCGGTGCCGCCGTCTCCGCCCCCTCCCCACCAGGGCCGCGCACGACGCGCCCCGACGAGCCACCGGCCCGGTGGCACGCCCCGGGAAACGGCTCCCGCACCCAAGGGCGCCGCCCCCGCCGCACCTCGGCCACCAGCTCCGTGATCACCTTGGTCCCCGGCCGGGCGGCGCACCCAGGCCCGTTGGTCAGAAGGCGGAAACGCCGGTCAGGGCTCGGCCGATGATGAGCTTCTGGATCTGGCTGGTGCCCTCGTAGAGCGTCATCACCCGGGCGTCGCGCAGCAGTTTGCCGACCGGGTACTCGTCGATGTACCCGTAACCGCCGAAGACCTGGAGGGCGTTGTTGGCGGCGCGTACGGCGGCCTCGGAGGCGAACAGCTTCGCCTGCGAGGCGGCGGTGGCGAACTCCTTCCCGCGGTCTACGAGATCGGCGACCCGCCAGGTGAGCAGCCGGGCGGCGGCCACATCGACGGACATGTCGCTGATCAGCTCCTGGACCAGCTGGTACGAGGCGATCGGCTTGCCGAACTGCTCGCGCTCGGCGGCGTACCCGACGGCGGCGTCCAGCGCCGCCTGGCCGATGCCGACGCAGCCGGCCGCCACCGACATCCGGCCCTTCGCGAGCGCGGACATGGCGATGGAGAAGCCCTTGCCCTCCGGCCCCATGAGGGCGCCGGCCGGAACGCGGACGTCCTGGAGGATCAGCTCGGCCGTGGCCTGGCCGCGCAGCCCGAGCTTGCCGTGGATGGTGCGTCGGGTCAGGCCGGGGGTGTCGGTGGGGACGAGGAAGGCGGAGACGCCCCGGTGGCCGGGGGCGTCGCCGGTGCGGGCGAAGAGCAGCACCACATCGGCCCACGTGCCGTTGGTGATGAACATCTTCGAGCCGTTGATGACCCAGTCGCCGCCGGCACCGTCGCGGACCGCGCGGGTGGCGAGGTTGCCCGCGTCGGAGCCGGCACCGGGCTCGGTGAGGCCGAAGCACCCGACCGCGTCGCCCGCGGTGAGCCGCGGCAGCCAGGTGCGCTTCTGCTCCTCGTCGCCCCACGCGGCGACGGTCTTGGCGACGAGGCCGAGGGAGACCGAGACGATGCCACGGACCGAGGAGTCACCCCGTCCGAGCTCCTCGGTGACCAGGCAGTAGGTGAGGTGGTCGCCGCCCGAGCCGCCGTACTCCTCGGGGACGGTGAGGCCCAGGAAGCCCAGGGCGCCGAGCTTCTTGACGATCGACTTGTCGACGTTCTCCGTGCGGTCCCACTCGGCGGCGTACGGCGCCACCTCACGCCGGACGAAGTCCTCGGCCAGCCGGCGGACGTCCGCCTGCTCCTCGGTCGGCTCCAGGTCCATGCACGACCCCTTAACTATCACTGCTAGTTTCATTCCGACGGGCCTACTATGTGCGCCATGGCCCGACCGCGCAAGCCCCTCCTCAGCCGTGACCGCATCGTCGACACGGCGCGGGCGCTCGTGGACGCCGAGGGCCTCGCCGCCGTCTCCACCCGGCGGCTCGCGGCGGAGCTCGGCGTCAGCGGGCCGTCCCTCTACAACCACTTCCGCACCAAGGACGAGATCCTGGAGGCCGTCGCCGACTCGGTCAGCGCCCAGGTCGATCTGTCGATGTTCGAGGAGGGCGACGCCCGCGACTGGCGCACCGCGCTGCACGACTGGGCCGTCTCCTACCGCGCGGCCCTGGCCGACCACCCGCACATCGTCCCGGTCCTCGCCCAGGGCCCCGGCCGTCGCCCGGCCGGCCTGCGTGTGGCCGACGCGGTCTTCGGCGCCATGGTCCGGGCCGGCTGGCCGCCGGCCCAGGCCACCCGCATCGGCGCCCTCATGCGCTACTTCATCACCGGCTCGGCCCTCGGCTCCTTCGCCCGGGGCTTCGTGGACGACGAGACGGCCTACGACCCGGCGGACTACCCGCACCTGGGCCAGGCCCACCTGCTCGCCGAACGGCAGGAGAAGGTGGACGAGGGCGCCTTCGAGACGGGACTGCGGGCGCTGCTGGACGGGCTGGCCCTGCAGTACGAGCACGCCGGGAGCGCCGGGTAGGGGCGCCCGCGCGCCCCGCACCGGGGATCTCGTGACAGGGCGGAACCGCATCGATGGTTCGGTCCCCGCCGAACCGCCGATGCGCGACGCTGGGTCCATGGCTGCCGAGGACCTCGCCGCGTTCGCGGCGCTCTTCGCGGACGAGACCCGTGCCGCGTTCTGTCTCGCCCTGCTCGACGGACGGGCGTGGACCGCCGGGGAACTCGCGCGGTACGCACGGGTGGCGCCGTCGACCGCGAGTGAGCACCTGGGGCGGCTCGTCGCGGGCGGGGTGCTCGGCGAGGAGCGGCAGGGACGGCACCGCTACGTGCGGCTGGCCGACGAGCGGGTCGCCCAGCTCGTGGAGGATCTCGCCGCCCGGTCCGGGCCCCCGCGGACGCGGGGGCCGCGGGGGCTGCGGGAGGTGAGCGCGAGCAGCGCCATGGCCCGGGGGCGCACCTGCTACGACCATCTCGCCGGGAGGCTCGGCATCACCATCACCGGGGCCATGACGGAGCGCGGACTGCTGCGGCAGGACACCGGCTTCGCGCTGACCGACCGGGGGCTCACCTGGTTCGCCGATCTGGGGCTGCGGCTGGAGACAGAGGGCCGGCGGCCGGTCGCCCGGGGGTGCCTCGACTGGACCGAGCGCAGGCCGCACCTGGCCGGTGCGGCGGGCGCGGCGCTGTGCCGGCACGCACTCGGCGACGCGGGCTGGTGCGTACGGATCGGGTCGGAGCGCGCCGTGAAGGTGACCGAGGACGGCGAGCGGGCGCTGCACGCGCTGCTCGGCGTCGAACCGGCGATATTGCGGTGAGCGCCGAAGGGTCCGGAACGTACGGTCGGGCCATGACGAACTCCTCCCAGGCCCCGCCCCCCGGACCCGTGGACGGCCGCCGTGCGCAGCGGCTCGCCCTCGCGGCGGCCGGTGTCACCGTCGTGCTGTGGGCGTCGGCCTTCGTGTCGATCCGCAGCGCCGGTGAGGCCTACGCGCCCGGTGCGCTCGCCCTCGGCCGGCTGCTGGCCGGCGCCCTCACGCTCGGCTGTCTGCTGCTGATACGGCGCGAGGGGCTGCCGCCGCGGGCCGCCTGGCCCGGCATCGCGGTCTCCGGGCTGCTGTGGTTCGGCGTCTACATGGTGGTGCTCAACTGGGGCGAGCAGGAGGTCGACGCGGGTACGGCCGCGATGGTGGTGAACATCGGGCCGGTCCTGATCGTGCTGCTCGGTGCGCGGGTCCTGGGCGAGGCGCTGCCGCCGCGGCTGCTGGCCGGCATGGCGGTGTCGTTCGCGGGCGCGGTGGCCGTGGGTCTTTCCATGTCGGGCGAGGGGCATGCCTCCGTGCTGGGGGTGCTGCTGTGCCTGCTGGCGGCGGTCGGGTACGCGGCCGGGGTCGTCGCCCAGAAGCCGGCGCTGGCCCGTGCGAGCGCCCTCCAGGTGACGACGTTCGGATGCCTGGTGGGGGCGGTGGTGTGCCTGCCGTTCGCCGGGCAGCTGGTCGACGACGCGACGCGGGCACCGCTCACCGCGACGCTGAACATGGTCTATCTCGGCGTGTTCCCCACGGCCCTGGCGTTCACCACGTGGGCGTACGCGCTGGCCCGTACGACGGCCGGGCGGATGGGCGCCACGACGTACGCCGTGCCGGCGCTGGTGGTGCTGATGTCGTGGCTGGTCCTCGACGAGCTGCCCGGGCCGCTCACGCTCGCCGGCGGGGCGCTGTGCCTGGCGGGTGTGGCGGTGTCGCGCTCGCGGCCCCGGGTGCGGAGCGGGGCCGCGAGCGCGGACGCGGCGGGGTCGGTCAGCGCGAGGCGGCCCGTGAAGCGAGGATCTTGATCGACACGAGGGCGATCACGGCGAGCCCCATGATGTAGGCGGAGACGGCCAGCGAAGTGCCGGTCGCCTCCAGGAGCAGCACCATGACGAACGGCGCCAGGCCGCCGCCGAACACGGCGGCGATCTGATAGCCGAGCGAGGCACCGGTGTAGCGCATCTCGGCGGTGAACAGCTCGGCGAACAGCGCCGCCTGCGGCCCGTACATGATGCTGAGGAAGCAGCTGGTGACGAAGGTGCCGACGGCCAGCCAGAGCAGCGACTTGGTGTCGATGAGCAGGAACATGGGGACCGCCCACACCAGCAGGCCGACCGCGCCGAGCGCGTAGATCCGCAGGCGTCCGATGCGGTCGGAGAGGGCGGCCGCCGCGGGTATCAGCACCAGCTGGGTGAGGCTGACGCAGAGGGAGACGGTCAGGACGGCACTGCGCTTCATGTCGAGTTCGCGGGTCGCGTAGTCGAGAACGCCGGTGATGATGATGTAGAAGGTCGCGGTGTTCACGGCGAAGGAACCGCCGGCCAGGAACACCGTGCCGAGGTGGCCCCGCAGAATGGTGCCGAGCGGTGACCGCTTCTCGCTCTTCTCCTGTTCGGCCAGGGCTCGTTCGGCCTCGCGGAACTCGGGGGTCTCCTCGACCCGGGCGTGGATGTACCAGGCGAGGCCGAGGACGAGGAACCCGACGAAGAACGGCACGCGCCAGCCCCAGGAGGCGAAGGACGCGTCGCTGGTGAGCGAACCGGCGACCAGGAAGACGGTGTTGGCGGTGACCACACCGATCGGGACGCCGAGCTGGACGAGGCTGCCGTACAGCCCGCGCTTGCCCTCGGGGGCGTATTCGGTGGCCATCAGCATGGCTCCGCCCCACTGGGCGCCGACGGCGATGCCCTGCAGCACGCGCAGGAGGACCAGGAGCACCGGGGCGGCGATGCCGATCGTCTCGTACGTGGGGAGCAGACCGATGCCGGCCGTGGCGACGCCCATGAGGGTGAGGGCGAGGACGAGCATGGGCTTGCGGCCGCGCTTGTCGCCGAGCTGACCGGCGATGATGCCGCCGACGGGCCGGGCGAGGAAGCCGACGGCGAAGGTGGCGAAGGCGGCGAGGACGCCGGCCGACGCGCTGCCGGCCGGGAAGTAGAGGTCGCCGAGGACGAGTGCCGCGGCGATGCCGAAGACGAAGTAGTCGTACCACTCGACCGCCGAGGCGAGCGCGGCCGCGGTGGCCACTCTTCGCCGGTGGCGGTCGGCGGGGGCAGGGGTGGTGGGAGCGGGGGAAGGTGCCGTGTCCATGCGTGCACGCTCCGATGGGTGCGGGGGAACGGGGAGAGGGGCGGCGCCGTGAATTGACGGGGACCGTACCGACCGGCTGGTACGGAGGTCAACGGTCCGGGCGGCAACGATTTTGCCCACGCATTACCCGCCAGTAGCTCCGCGTTGGCCGGACCCCGGGCACGCCGAAGGCCCCGGCCGCGAGGAGTGCGGCCGGGGTACTCCGGAAAGGGAAGCGGCTGGGGCGTGTTGCGAAAGTCCCGTCCGCCCTCCGGGCGGACGAGGCCACTTCCGCAACACGCCTGCTAGAAGACCACCAGCGCGCGTCCGCCCTTGCCCGCGATCATGTTGTCGAAGGCGGCGGGGATGCCGTCCAGGGCGATCCGCTCGGTGACCAGGGCGCCCAGGTCGAGCCGCCCGGCGCGGATGTGCTCGGCGAGGACCGGGAGGTCCACGGCCGGGTTGGAGTTGCCGTAGACGCAGCCGGAGAGCGTGCGGCCCCAGTGGAAGATCTCCAGGGCGTTGAACATCACCTGCTCCTCCTTGCCGCCGATGCCGACGACGGTGGTGCGGCCGCCGCGCCGGGTGGAGTCCCACGCGGTACGGATGGTGGCCGCGCGACCCACGCACTCGACGGCCACGTCCGCGCCCCGGCCGCCGGTGAGCCTGCGGATCTCCTTGGCCGTGGTCTCGGAGGCGACGACGTAATCGGTGGCGCCGGCCCGGCGGGCGAGCTCCTCCTTCTCCGGCGACACGTCGACGGCGACGATCGGTCCCGCGCCCGCGACACGGGCCGCCTGGAGGGTCGCGAGACCCACGCCGCCCGCTCCGAACACCACCACGGACTCGCCCGCCCGGACCCGGGCGGAGTGGTGGACCGCACCCCAGCCGGTGAGGACGGCGCAGCCGAGGAGGGCCGCGTCGGTGAGCGGCACGCCGTCCGGCACGGGCAGGACGCAGTTGGCGGCGACGACGGTCTCCTCGGCGAACGCCGCGACGTTCAGGCCCGGGTGGAGTTCGGTACCGTCCTCGGTGACGGCGTACACACTGCCCGCGCCGGTGAGGGCGTCGGCGCAGAGCCACACCTCGCCGATCCCGCAGTGGTGGCAGCTGCCGCAGGAAGGGGCCCAGTTGAGGACGACGCCGTCGCCCGGCGCGACATGGGTGACGCCCTCGCCCACGGAGACGACCGTGCCGGCTCCCTCGTGGCCGAGCACGGCCGGGACGGGCACCCGCATGGTGCCGTTCGACAGGGACAGGTCGGAGTGGCAGACCCCGGCGGCGGCGAGGCGGACCCTCACCTGGCCGGGTGCGGGCTCCGGCAGTTCGATGTCGGTGATCTCCAGCGGGGCCCCTATGGCGGGCAGGACGGCGGCGCGGACCACGATCGTTTCTCTCTCTCCCGGTTCGGTGACCGGCTCAGAACTGGAGGGACTTGGTCTGGAGGTACTCGGTGAGGCCGTGCTCGCCGAGTTCCCGGCCGACACCCGACTGCTTGTAGCCGCCGAAGGGGGCGAGGGGGTTGAACCGGCCACCGTTGATGTCGATCTGTCCGGCCTCCATGCGCCGGGCGAACGCGACCGCCTCCGCCTCGTCGCCGGCCCACACCGCGCCGGCGAGGCCGTAGACCGTGCCGTTGGCGATCCGCAGGGCGTCCTCCTCGTCCTCGTACCTCAGGAACGCGACGACCGGGCCGAAGATCTCCTCCTGGGCGATGGTCATCTCGGGGGTGACGTCGGCGAAGAGGGTGGGGGTGACGTAGTACCCGCGGTCGAGGGGGGCTTCCGTGCCGCCCACCACGATCCGGGCGCCCTCCTCGACACCCTTCTCGATGTACCCGCGTACGCGCTGGAGCTGCTTGGCGTTGACCAGGGGGCCGATGCGCTCGCCGGGTACGTACTTGGCGACGGCGTCGGCGGCGATCGCGACGGCCTCGTCGTACTGGTCCCTGTGCACCAGGACCCGGGTCAACGCGCTGCACCGCTGGCCGGAGTTGGACAGGGCGTTGGCAAGGCCGCCCTCGATCGCCCCGGCCAGATCGGCGGACGGCAGGATGACACTGGCCGACTTGCCGCCGAGCTCCAGCGCGACCCGCTTGACGGCGCCGCCCGCGAGGGCGCCGATCCGCTTGCCGACGGCGGTCGATCCGGTGAAGGAGACCAGGTCCACGTCCTCGTGCTCGGCGAGCGCCTGGCCCGCGACCGGCCCGAGTCCCGTGACCAGGTTGAAGACTCCGGCGGGCAGGCCGGCCTCGTCCACCGCCTCGGCGAAGAGCTGGGCGGTCAGCGGGGTGTCCTCGGCGGGCTTGAGGACGACCGTGCAGCCGGCCGCCAGGGCGGGCGCGACCTTGGCGACCACCTGGTGCAGCGGGTAGTTCCACGGGGTGATCGCAGCGACGACGCCGATCGGTTCGAGGAGGATCGTGGAGTTGCCCACCTTCTCCTCGAACGAGTAGGAGGCGGCCATCTCCGCGTACGTCCCGGTGATCAGGACCGGCAGCCCGGCGTGCACCTGCCGGGCGAGCTGCTCGGGGGCGCCGAGCTCGGCCGCGACGGTCTCGGCGATCTCCTCCTGGCGGGAGGCCAGGACGTCGCGCAGGGCGGTGAGCCCGGCCGCGCGCTCGGCGGGCGGGGTGGCGGCCCACGCAGGGAAGGCCGCGCGGGCGGCGCGTACCGCCGCGTCCACGTCCTCGGCCGTGCCGGCCGGAACATGGGCGATGACCTGCTCGTCCGCCGGGTTCACCACAGCCGTGGTGTCGGCGCCTGCGGCGGGCCGCCACGCGCCGCCGATGTACATCCCGTCGTGGGCCTTCATCCGTGTCTCCTTCGGCGTGCTCCGTCGTCCACCCCAAACTAGCGGCGTTAGTTTTCTGACGCCAGGGGCACCCGGAATCGCTCCGGGGACGATCGTCCGCCGCCATCAGAAGTCGGCCAGGGTCCTTTCGTCCAGTCGGGCCACCGATTCCTGGCCGAAGGCGCGCCGGTAGGCGTCCCGGATGCGCTCGATATGTGGATCGCGGGCCTTCGCCTCCGAGGCCGGGTACAGCAGGATCAGCTCATAGGAACGCTCCCGCTCGATGGTGCCGTTCGCGTCCCGCCACTGTCCGCGCCCTTCCTGCACGGTGAGGCCGTCCGGGAACCGCGGGGTGACCTCGCGGTCGACGAAGGCCATGAACTGCCGGTCGGTGACGTCCGGTCCCCCGTCGGGGCGTTCGGTGCCGAAGAAGAGCCGCGTCTCGGCGTAGGCCTTGCCCCGGACGGCGGGGGCCGCTGCGGCGGTCGGCGTCCGCCGCTCGTCACCGAGCGTCGCGTACGCGGCGGGCGCTCCGGCCGCGAGCAGCACGGCCGTCGTCACGGCGGCGATCCTGACGCGGGCACCCCGGGGGATGCGGGTGGTACCCCGGGGGATGCGGGTGGTGCGGGCCGTGCGGTCGCCGGAGGGTGCGGCCGGATCCGGCGGGGCGGGGGTGGTCGGGCTGGGCATGGGGCTCCTCGTCGTTGCGTCTCCTGCGGGGGTCGCGCGGTCGGTGCCTCCCCCACGGAGCCCGTGTTCAGTCCCGCGGTGGCCCGTTGGTGGCCCGTCAGGGGCTGTCCGCCGGCGGGAGGATCCGGCACAGGGCCTCCAGTGCCGCGCCGTAGGCGTGTTCCGGAGGGGTGGCGTAACCCACGACCAGGCCGTCCGGGGCGGCCGAGCCGGCCTCGGGGTGACGGAAGGAGGCGAGGCCGTCGAGGGCCACCCCGTGCCAGGCGGCCGCCTTGACCGTGGACCGCTCGGTGCCGGCCGGCAGGCGCAGCACGGCGTGCAGACCCGCGGCGATGCCGGTGGGGGTGATGTGGGGAGCGTGTGCGGCGAGTGCGGCGACGAGCTCGTCGCGGCGGCGCCGGTAGCGCTGGCGCATGCGGCGGACGTGCCGGTCGTAGGACCCGCTGTCGATGAAGTCGGCGAGCGTGAGCTGGTCCAGCACGCTCGCCCAGCCCTCGCGCTCCCCCTTGGCGGCCAGGACCGGGTCGACGAGGTGCTCGGGAAGCACCATCCACCCCAGGCGCACGGCCGGGGAGAGGCTCTTGCTGACCGATCCGAGGAGCAGGACCCGCTCGGGCGCGAGTCCCTGGAGCGCGCCGACCGGCCGGCGGTCGTAGCGGAACTCGCCGTCGTAGTCGTCCTCCAGGATCAGTCCGCCGGTGGTGCGGGCCCAGTCGACCGCGGCGGCGCGGCGTGCGGGGTGCAGCGGGCCGCCGGTGGGGAACTGGTGGGCCGCGGTCAGCAGCACGGCCCGTACGCCCCGGGCGGCCGGCAGTTCGCCGGTCCGTGCGCCCTCCTCGTCGATGGGCAGGGGGTGGGTGCGGACGGCGGCGGCGGTGAGGAGTTCGCGGTGGAAGGGCAGCCCGTAGGCCTCGACGGCGAGCGGCCCGCGCAGCACCCGGCCGCCGTACAGCAGCCGCAGGGCGTGGGCGAAGCCGGAGCAGACGACGATGCGGCCGGGGTCGGTGCGCACCCCGCGGGCGCGGGCGAGGTAGTCGGCCAGGGCGCGCCGCAGCTCGGGGCGGCCGCGCGGGTCGCCGGGCCCGAAGGCCTCGCTGGGCGCGGCGTTGAGGGCGCGCCGGGCCGAGGCGAGCCAGGCGGTGCGCGGGAAGGACGCCGCGTCCGGCTGCCCCTGTCGCAGGTCGTGCGAGGGCCGGGCGTGCCTCGCCTGCACCTGTTTCGGTACGCGGACGGGGGCGCCGGGGCGGGCGTGCTCGGCGACCCGGGTGCCGGAGCCCTGACGGGCGGTCAGCCAGCCTTCGGCGACGAGCTCGGCATAGGCGTCGGCGACGGTGTTGCGGGCCACCCGGAGGTCCGCCGCGAGCGAGCGGTACGGCGGCAGCCGGGTGCCCGGGGCGAGCCGGCCGTCGCGTACTGCGTCCCGCAGCGCCCGGGTCAGAGCGGCCCGCCGGCTGCCCGCGCCGGCCAGCTCCACATGCAGGTCGACACCGATCCGCTCGGCCGAATTGACCCATGATTCCGACATGGAAATGCACCCTACAACGGGTCATCCGGGCCCGTAGATTCATGGTCATGACGAACAACGAGACGCCGGCCGTGACCCGTACCGCCCCCTCCCGCATCAACTTCGCCAAGGCCGCGCCGAAGGCCTTCAAGTCCCTGATCGCCTTCGACGCGGCGGCCCGCGAGGCCTTGGACCCGGCCCTCGTCGAACTGGTCCAGATCCGCTCCTCGCAGCTGAACGGCTGCGCCTACTGCCTGCACATGCACACCTCGGACGCGCGCAAGGCGGGAGAGAGCGAGGAGCGGCTGCACATGGTCGCCGTGTGGCGGGATGCCTCCTCGTTCTTCACGCCCCGGGAGCTGGCGGCGCTGGCGCTGACCGAGGCCGTCACGCTGGTGGCCGGCGGCGGTGTCCCGGACGAGGTCTACGGCCGGGCCGCGGAGCACTTCGCGGAGGAGGAGCTCGGCCGGCTGCTGGCGCTGATCCTCACGATCAACACCTGGAACCGCGTCGCCCTGGCTACCGCCAAGGTGCCCGGGACCGACGAGCGCGTGGCGCACTGACCCGCGGGGCGGTGCCGCCCTCAGGTCCGCCGGCGGCGGCCGGGCGGCGCCCCCGCCCCTGCCGGAGGCCGAGCCCCGCGGCGGCCGTCAGCAGGCCGCCGAGCATGACGAACGGGGCGGTGGTGCCCGCCAGTCCGGCGATCGGTCCGGCGGAGGCGGGGGCCGCCACCTGCCCGAGGCGGTTGCCCGTCAGGCGCAGCGCCGGGGCGGTGGAGCGGGCTCCCGCGGGCGCGGCCCGTACCACGGTGGTCATCGACCGGGGCCGGCCGACGCCGGGGCAGAAGCCGAGCACCGCGAGCATCACGGCGAGCGCCCACACCGGTACGGGCAGGGCGATGCCCGCCCGGAGGAGTCCGGCGACCAGACAGGTGCCGGTCAGCAGGGCCGGACGCCCCAGGAGCCGGATCATCGGCGTCATCACGAGCCGGCAGGCGATGGTGGCGGCGGCCCGAAGGCCGAGCAGGGGGACCGACCGTGGCGGGCCTGACGCCGCGGTGCTCGCCGATCACCGGGAGGCAGGCGGTGAGGATGTCGGTGGCGCCCAGGGAGAGGGCGCGGTACGAGACGGCGGGCCGCGCCATCGACACCGCCCCCCGCACGAAGCGGAAGGCGATGACGAGGCGCAGGAGCCAGGACCGGGTCACGCCCTAGACGATTCCGAAGAGCATCCCGGCGCCGAGGACGACCAGCGAGGTGAGCGCGGCCCACTTGACCGTGAACCGGGTGTGGTCGCCGAACTCCACCTTGGCCATGCCGACGAGGACGTACACGGCGGGGACGAGGGGGCTGGACATGTGCAGGGCCTGGCCGACGAGCGAGGCGCGGGCGATCTCCAGCGGCGGGACGCCGTGGGCGGCGCCGGCTTCGGCGAGGACGGGCAGCACGCCGAAGTAGAAGCCGTCGTTGGACATGAAGTACGTGAGGGGCAGGCTCAGCAGCCCCGTGACGAGCGCCATGTGGGGGCCCATGCCCTCGGGGATGGCGCCGACGAGCCAGTCGGCCATGTGCTTGACCATGCCGGTGCCGGTGAGGACGCCGGTGAAGACGGCCGCGGCGAAGACCATGCCGGAGACGTTGAGGACGTTGTCGGCGTGGGCGGCGATGCGGGCCTTCTGGTCGGGCATGTGGGGGAAGTTGACCGTGAGGGCGAGGGCCGCTCCGAGCAGGAACAGCACCGGGATGGGCAGCAGCTCCATGATCATGGCGGCCAGCAGGGTCACGGTGAGGGCGGCGTTGAACCAGTACAGCTTGGGGCGGAGGGTGGGGCGGTTCGGGTCGAGGCCCTGGAGGCCCTCGTCGGTGTCGTCGGGCACCTGTTCGCCGCTGGTTGTGCCGGCGTCGCCGTCGCCGGTGGCCGCACCGGTGCCCGTGGCCGCACCGGTGCCCGTGGCGGTGGCAGTGCCCGTGGCGGTGGCGGTGGCCGCGCGGGGCCGGTCCTGATTCCCGCCGCCGGTCTTGACCAGCCCGCTCTGGGTCCGCGCCTCCAGCACCTCGTCCAGGGTCAGATGACCGAGGCGCCTGCGCTCACGGCGGCCCAGCGCATAAGCGAGGGCGAAGACGAAGAGCAGGCCGACGCCGAGCGCCGGGATCATCGGTACGAAGATGTCGGCGGCGTCCAGCTTGAGCGCGGTGGCGGCGCGGGCGGTGGGGCCGCCCCAGGGCAGGGTGTTCATCACGCCGTTGGCTGTGGCGGCGACACCGGTCATGACGACGAGGCTCATCCCCAGGCGCTTGTAGAGCGGGTACATCGCCGAGACGGTGATCATGAAGGTGGTGGAGCCGTCGCCGTCGAGCGAGACGATCGCGGCGAGCACCGCGGTACCGACGACCACGCGCAGGGGGTCGGCCTTGCAGAAGCGCAGGATGCCCCGGACGATCGGGTCGAAGAGCCCGACGTCGATCATCACGCCGAAGTAGACGATGGCGAACATCAGCATCGCGGCGGTGGGCGCGAGATTGCCGACGCCTTCGATGACGTAGTCGCCGAGCTGTGCGCCTTGTCCTACGAAGACGCAGAAGAGTGCGGGGATCAGAACGAGCGCCGCGATCGGCGACATCTTCTTCATCATGATCAGGACCAGGAAGGTCGCGATCATGGCGAAGCCGAGCATGGTCAGCATGGAGGACACCTAACGTTCACCCTTGAACTCCACCGGGAGGCGGCGGTCCGGATGACGTTAGGTGCCTCGTTCTACCGGCAACAAGATGTCGACCCGTGAGCAATACGAGCAAAACCCCAGGTCATAGGGCTGGGCTGAGTTCGACGGGGAATCCGTTGAGCACGGCGGTGCCGGACAGCGGGTCGAGCCGGGTGCCGTCCAGCAGCTGGTTGACGTTCACCCCGGGCCGGGCGGCGGCGACGGCCATGCGGGTGCCGGGACGGTCGTGCCCCCAGCCGTGCGGAAGGCTCACCACTCCCCTGCGTACCGCGTCGGTGATCTCCACCGGGGCCGTGAGCTCACCACCCTCGCCCTTGATCCGGGCGAGGGCGCCGTCCTCGAGCCCGAGCCGGGCCGCGTCGTCGGGGTGCAGCTGGAGCGTGCAGGTGTTGGTACCGCTGTTGAGCGTGGGGATGTTGTGCAGCCAGCTGTTGTTGGAGCGCAGGTGGCGGCGGCCCACGAGGACCAGCCCGCCGGGCCGTCCGTCGAGGGCCCGGCGCAGCCGGGGCAGGTCGGCGGCGATCGGGCCGGGCAGCAGCTCGATCCGTCCACTGCGGGTCTTCAGCAGCTGCGGGACACGGGATTCGAGCGGCCCGAGGTCGATTCCGTGCGGGTGGGCGCGGAGGCGGTCGAGCGTGAGGCCGTACGGGCCGAGGCGCAGCATCAGATCGAGTCGCCGCTCCGGTCCGGTGCGCCCGGTGAGTCGGGCCGCGAACGCCGCGGGGTCCTGGCCGTGGGCGGGTGAGTGGGGCTCGGTGACGGCCTTGGCGAGGGTGCGCTCGATGACCGTCGTGTCGACGGAGTCCGGCTCGGCGCCGTGGAGGCCGGTGGCGGCGAGGATGAGCCGGGCGTGGATCTCGCACTCGTCCATCCGTCCCTGCTCCAGCGGGACGGCGGCGGGGGTGTACCGGGCCTGGTTGCGGACGGCGAAGCCGTTGAACGCGAAGTCGAAGTGGGCGCTCTGGGACGGGGGCGGCGGGGGCAGGATGACATCGGCGTGGCGCGAGGTCTCGTTGAGGTACGGGTCGACGCTGACCATGAAGTCGAGCCCGGACGCGAGGGCGCGGTCGAGGCGTTCACCGTCGGGTGCGGAGAGCACCGGATTGGCGGCGATGGAGATGACGGCGCGGATGCGGCCGTCGCCCGGGGTCTCGATCTCCTCGGCGAGCGCGGCGACCGGCAGTTCGCCCTTGGCCTCGGGGTGGCCCGAGACGCGGCTCGTCCAGCGGCCGAGGGTGAACCCCCTGCCGGGGCCCGCGGGCCGGGGCGCGGGGGCGGTCGCGGACAGCGGGAAGAGCGCGCCACCGGGGCGGTCCAGGTTGCCGGTGAGGATGTTGAGGACGTCGACGAGCCAGTTGGTGAGCGTGCCGTACTCGACGGTGCTGCCGCCGACGCGGCCGTAGACGGCGGCGGTGGGCGCGGCGGCGAGCTCGCGGGCGAGCGTGCGGATGGTGTCGGCGTCCAGGTCGCATACGGGGGCGACGGTGTCGGGTCCGAGGTCCCGGACCGCGGCGCGGACGTCGTCGACTCCCTCCAGGTGGCCGGCGAGCCGGCCGGGCTCGGTGAGCTCCTCCTCGAACAGGACGTGCACGAGGGCGGCGAGCAGCAGTGCGTCCGTGCCGGGTCGCGGGGCGATGTGCCGGTCGGCGAGGCGTGCGGTGCGGGTGCGGCGCGGGTCGACGACCGTGAGGGTGCCGCCTCGTTTGCGCAGCGCCTTGAGCTTGCCGGGGAAGTCCGGCGCGGTGCACAGACTCCCGTTGGACTCCAGGGGGTTGGCGCCCAGCATCAGCAGATGGTCGGTGCGGTCCAGGTCGGGGACCGGGATGGCGAGGGGGTCGCCGAACAGCAGCCCGCTGGAGACGTGCTTGGGCATCTGGTCGAGCGTGGACGCGGTGAAGAGGTTGCGGGTGCGCAGGGCGCCCAGCAGGACCGGCGGGTAGAGCGCGCCGGCCATGGTGTGGACGTTCGGGTTGCCGAGGACCACGCCGACGGCGTCGGGTCCGTGTTCGGCGACGAGCGGCGGGAGCCGGCGCGCGACGGTGTCGAACGCCTCGTCCCAGGTGACTTCCCGGAACGTGCCGTCCTCCGCGCGTACGAGTGGTACGCGCAGCCGGTCGGGGTCGGCGTCGACCTCACCGAAGGACGCGCCCTTGGGGCAGATGAACCCCTGGCTGAACACGTCGTCCCGGTCGCCGCGGGCGCCTGTGACCCGGGTGCCGTCGAGGGTGAGCGTGAGCCCGCAGGTGGCTTCGCAGAGCGGGCAGATGCGCAGGGCGGTGGACATGGGGCCTCCCCGGGAAGGCAGCGGCGGTGGTGGCGCGACGCCGCCGAGCATACCGACCGGTACGCATGGATGCGATGGGTCGGGACGAGTGAGCCGCTCGGCCGCCCCGGTGGCCCGGCCGGGAGCGAGCGGGGCGGGGCGGCCGGGACCGGACGGTCAGGCGCCGTCGAGGACGGGCGCGAGATAGGCGTGGAGCAGTGCGCGGGTCTCGGCGATGAGGTCGGGGTCGCCCGGCGGGCCGGCGCGGAACGCGAGCCGGAGGAGGGCGTCGGTTGTCTCGACCCCGACAAGGACCTTCCGGCGCAGGGTGGCGTCGGTCTCCCGGCCGAGGTGGGTGACGAGGAGGGCGCAGAGCCGGTCCGCGACCAGATGGTTGGCGTCCTCCCCGGACCCGTCCGGAGTCTCCGCGGGCGCGGGCACTCCGAAGTCGACCAGCGCGAAGCCGGGGACGGTGCGCTTCATCGCGAGGTACTCGTCCAGGACGGTGTCGATGGCGCCGTACGCGTCGAGGCCGTCGGCATCCGCGAGGCGCGCGTCGATGCGCTCGGCATAGCTGTCCAGATTGCGGTGGGCGAGGGCGGCGGCCAGGGCGCGCTTGTTGGAGAAGAAGCGGTAGACCGAGCCGATCGGTACGCCGGCGCGCTGGGCGACGGCCCGGGTACTCAGGTCTTCGTAGCCCGTCTCCTCGAGGACCTCGGCGCAGGCGTCGAGGATGCGCGACAGACGCTCGGCGCTGCGCTGCTGGACGGGGGTACGGCGGAGCGAGTGGGGCTGCGGCACAGGCTCCATGATGCCCCTCCGGGCGGTCGTCAGGCGATGAGGAGGCCGATGCCGCCGAGGGTGTACGCGATCATCAGCGTGAGCAGGGGCAGCTGGCCGGCGACGGCGCGGGCGGGCGGGAAGAGGCGCACGGCCCGGTCGTGGGCGGCGACGACTCCCAGCACATGGCCGGTGACGACGGCTCCGACCTGGAGCGCGGCGAGCCCGCCCGGGCTCAGGGGCGGGCCGGGCGCGGCCGGATCGTGGGTGCCGGCCGCCATCATGACGGTGCGCGGTCCTTCGGTGACGAAGAGGGTGAAGTAGTGCGCCACGAGATAGCCGAGCGCGATGGGCAGCAGTGAGTGCGCGAAGGCGGCGAGCGGACGGTGCAGTTCCCGGGAGGTCAGTCCGACGACTCCGGCGCAGACGCCGTACAGGGTGGCGACGAGGGCGACGGAAGCCAGCAGCCCGAGGGTCGCGGTGGTGGTGCGGCCGAGGGGTGAGGTCTGGAGGGTGGAGATCCAGAGGGGCGCTTCGGAGAAGCCGTCGTAGGCGGTGGAGCCGAGCAGTACGCAGAGGGTGGCGACGAGTCCGGGGTCGGGCGGGGTGGCGTCGAGCCCGTGGAAGGGGCTGCGCAGGACGAGCCGGCCGTCGGCACGGCGGCCGAGGGGGGAGAGACGGGCGATGAGCGTCGAGTACGCCTCGAAGGCGTCGCCCCGGTCGAACCAGTGCGGGCCGTAGCGGGCGGCGCCGAGCAGGTGCACGGCGGTGTACACGCCGAGGAAGGTGAGGAGGGCGGTGGCCGACGCGGGGTCGGGGGCGGCGAGTTCGAGCCAGGTGTAGGCGAGGAGTCCGGCGGCGGCCGGCCACAGGCCGAGGCGGGGCGGCAGGGGGCGGGGCCGGGTGGTGGGAAGCACCGCGTGCAGCGTGCGGAGCGGGTTGAGGGCGCGCCAGACCGGGCCGAGGAGCAGGGAGGCCGGGACGAGACCGACCCAGAGCAGGACGTGGACGGTGCCGGGTGCCGGGTTGCGGTCCGGGTCGTCGGGGCCGAGGAGGAGGTGGAACACGACGAACAGGGCGGACGCGAGGCCGAGTCCGCGCAGGGCGAGCCGGGTGGCGGGCGCGTCGGCGAGGCGCTGGAGGGACGCGGGAAGCGGGTGGCCCGAGCGGTCGCCGCGGAAGCGGGACTCGGACCAGAGGAGTCCGAGGGCGAGGAAGGAGACGAAGAGGGCGGCGAAGGCGCCCGCGAAGGCGTAGAAGGGGGAGATCGGCAGGTCGTGCTGGGAGCCGATGCCGTGGGCGAGGGCCGTCGCGCCGGGGGCCGCCATCAGCGGACGGCGAGCTGGGTGAGGACCAGGCCGGAGGTGTGGGTCTCCACCTCGAAGAGGCCGGTGCGGTCGAGGGTGAGCGTGAGCGTGGTGGGCCGGCCGGCGGGCAGGGGTGTCTCCCGGTCGTAGCCGTGGACGTGGAGGGTGTCGTCGCGGTCGCTCGTCACCTCCAGGACGAGGCGCCCGCCCTTCTTCAGCTCGACGCGGCCGGGCGGGGGCTGGACGGTGCCGCCGGTGACGGTGATGCGCAGGGTGCGGTCCGCCGGGTCGGCCTCCGGCCCCTGGTCGTGTCCCGTGCCGCCGGTGGCGGCGGTGAGCCGCGCGGAGGCCTGGACCGGTTTCCCGTCGACCGCCCACGCCGTGTGGTCGTCGGCGTGGAGCCGTGCCGTGAGGGTGTGAACACCCTTGGGGACGGTGCTCGCCGGCAGATGGAACCAGGGACCGTAGACCCGGGCGATCTGGCGGCCGTCGAGGAGGAGGTGGGCGTGTCCCGAACCGGGGAGGGCTGCGCCTCCCGCGCTCTCGGGGGTGAACCGGAAACGCTCCACGGCGAGTTGCACGTTCCAGCCGTCCTCGGCGTCGGGGCGCACGGTGAGAACGACCCCGGGCGCTCCGTCGGCCGGGACCTCCCGCAGCCGGTGGCCGGCCCCGTCGTGGGCGGTGAGCAGGTCGCCAGTGGCACCGGTGGCCTGTTCGTGGCCGGTGCCGGGCCGGTGGTGGGTGGTGGGGCGGCCGCCGCATCCGGCCGCTGCCACGAGGGTGAGAGTGGCGGCGAGCAGGACGGCGGTGGTGCGGTGCGGGCCGCGGACCGCAGCGGGCCGGCTCATGGCGTCGTCTCCCCCGCGGGGGTCGGATCGGTGCCCGGCCCGGCCCCCGGGGCGGTGCCTTCCCCGGTCCTCGTGGGCGCGGGGCTCCGGGCGGGCTTCCGGGCGGGGGACGCGGAGGCGACGACCGCCCAGAGCACCCACACCACCGCGAGCAGGCTCCGGGTCCAGGCGGGGCTCAGCGGTATCCAGGGGATCATCAGGACTGCCTTGTCGAAGGCGTCGAGCAGGGTCAGGGCGCCGAGCGCGAGCGTGGTCCATCCCAGGGCCGGCCGGTCGGCCCGGCGCAGGGCGAGGCCCAGGCCGGTCCACCAGAGCCCGAGGAGGAACAGCGCCAGGGCCGGGAGGTACCCGGCGGCGAGTGGGGTCGTGGACCCGGCGACGTCCAGGGCGAGTCCCGCCGCGCCCGCCAGGGTCGCCGCTCCGGCGAGCCGGCTCGTGCGCAGCCGCCGCCACCACAGGGCACCCCCCGCCAGTGCGAGGACGGCGGCGACGCCGAGCGCGACCTGGGTCTCGACGCGTGCGATGCCCCGGGCGCCGTACCAGTCGCAGCCCGCCGGCAGGCGCCGGGCGCGGACGTCGTAGTCGGCGCACACGAGCAGGTGGACCAGCTTCACCGGTTCGCCGGCGAGGCGGTCCGAACCGCCGGAGACGGCGCCGCGCCGGGTGCCGCACTCGGGCAGGGCACGCGGCGATGACGCGCCGGTGCCGGCCTGCCAGCAGTTGCCGCCGCCCTGGCCGTCCCACCACACATCGGTGCGGTTGGGGCGGGAGTTGCCCGCCTTGTCGCGGCCGAGGTGGTTGCCGGCATACCGGTTGTGGTGCGAGGTGTCGGCCTGCTTGGACCAGGCGTTCTCGCCCCGGATGAAGGCGGGGACGGCGCTGAGGTAGAAGGCGGTGCGCCGGTGGCCGTAGATCCAGTTGTTCTCGTAGAGGTTCCAGTTGCCGCCCGCGGTGATGATGCCGGAGCCGGGGGGCATGGAGATCTGGGGGCAGACGACCCCCTGTTCGTAGCCGCGTTCGGCGGGCGGCTTGGCGCAGGTGCCGTCGGCGACGTACCGGTAGTAGTCCTGGTTGTTGTCGTGGATGACGTTGCGTTCGAACCGGGCGTGGTTCTGCGGCAGTCCGGGGTGGCCGGGGAAGGCGCTGTCCATGGAGGCGCCGCCCATGTTGTGGTCGAACTCGTTGTCGTGGACGTACACGGAGTCCCCGGCCGTGCCCGAGTAGCCGACCATGTTGTGGTGGCTGCGGCAGCCGGTGATCTCGATGGAGTAGCGGGGAACGTCGTAGCCGCGGCCGTTGTTGATGTCCGAGGCGCTGCCGGGGTAGATGCCGGAGTCGCCGTTGCCGTAGGACTCGCAGTTCTTGTAGAGGCCGTGGTCGCTGGCGAAGGTGAGGAAGCCGTATTCGTCGTTCCACCGCGTCAGTACGTCGTCGATGACGAAGCCGTCGGCGGCCAGCACGTACAGCGAGTTGAAGGTGGTGCGCTGGGCGGTGAAGTTGCGGAAGTAGACGCCGTCGGATCCGTCGGCCCGCACGGCGTTGAGCTTCTGGTACTTGGCGTCGATGACGACGTCGGTGCGGGCGGCACCGGTGCCCTCGATCTGGAGGTTCTTCTTGCCCAGGATCGCGACGAGGTTCTGGTTGTGCGGGCACTGCTTCTGCTGCTCGTAGGACAGGATCTGGTAGCCGAACGCGGACGTGGGTGCGTCGAGGTCGGCGCAGGCGCCGGTGGGCGGCGGCAGTGAGGGCTCCTCCTCGTAGCGGCCGGGGAGGATCGCGATGGTCATGCCGGGCCGGTCGACGGCGTCCACGGCCTGCTGGAGATGCCGGTGGCCGCGGGCGAGGCAGCGGGTGAAGAGGCGTTCGTTGCGCTTCCGGAGCGCCTCGGGGAAGCCGGCGATCCGGCGTGCGAAGTCCGTCCGGTCGGCCTTGCAGACCAGGAGGTCCGGCTCGCCCGTGCGCAGCACGGGCACGCTGCCCGAGCCGTCGGGGAAGGACACGGGCCGCTCCTCGTGTGCCTGCGCCGCGGGCGCGGCCGGCAGCAGCACGAGGAGCGGGAGGGAGACGACGGTGAGGAGCCTGGCTGTCCACGACATGCGGGCCATGCCGTGAGAGTAGAGCTTTGTTCATCTTTTGGAACCCCCCGTGCACCGGAATCGTCCAAGCCGCACATCGCCGGGCCGTGACCGTTGACGTCGCGGGCCTGGAATCCTACGGTCTTACATAGGATTCCTTGAGCGGAGCAGGAGCGGCGATGAACCGGAGCACCGAAGAGGCACGGGAGCAGGCCAGGAAGACGGCCGAAGGGCTGGCGTATCTGTCCGGCTTCGGCAATGAGCACAGCTCGGAGGCCGTGCCCGGAGCACTGCCGCACGGCCGGAACTCACCGCAGCGCGCGCCCCTCGGTCTGTACGCGGAGCAGCTGAGCGGCTCGGCCTTCACCGAGCCCCGGGCCGGCAACCGCCGCTCGTGGCTGTACCGGATCCGCCCGTCGGCCGCCCACCCCCCGTTCGTCCGCACCGGCAACGGCGGCGTGCGCACCGCGCCCTTCACCGAGACCGTGCCCGACCCCAACCGGCTGCGCTGGAACCCGCTTCCCGAGCCGGCGCCCGGCACGGACTGGCTGGCCGGTCTGTGGACGCTGGGCGGCAACGGCGACGCCGCCCAGCGCACCGGCATCGCCGTGCACCTCTACCACGCCAACGCGCCGATGGAGCGGGTCTTCAGCGACGCCGACGGCGAGCTGCTCATCGTCCCCGAGCGGGGCGGGCTGCTGCTGCGCACCGAGCTGGGTCTGCTCGCGGTCCGGCCCGGCGAGGTCGCGCTGGTCCCGCGCGGGGTGCGCTTCCGGGTCGAGCTGCTGGACGAGACCGCGCGCGGCTACGTCTGCGAGAACTACGGCCAGCCGTTCCAGCTGCCCGACCTCGGCCCGATCGGCGCCAACGGCCTCGCCAACGCGCGCGACTTCCGGGCACCGGCCGCGGCGTACGAGGACGTCGAGGGCCCGGTGGAGGTGGTGAACAAGTACTGCGGCAACCTGTGGACCGCGACGTACGACCACTCCCCGCTGGACGTCGTCGCGTGGCACGGCACCCATGTGCCGTACGTCTACGACCTGCGCACCTTCAACGTCATCGGGACGATCAGCTACGACCACCCGGACCCGTCCATCTTCACGGTGCTGACCTCGCCGTCCGACACCCCGGGGCTGGCCGGTGTCGACTTCGTCGTTTTCGCGCCGCGCTGGCTGGTCGGCGAGGACACCTTCCGCCCGCCGTACTTCCACCGCAATGTCATGAGCGAGTACATGGGCCTGATCGAGGGCGCTTACGACGCCAAGGCCGAAGGGTTCGTGCCGGGCGGAGGGTCCTTGCACAACATGATGTCCGCGCACGGCCCCGACCGGGAGACGTTCGACAAGGCCAGCGCCGCCGAGCTGAAGCCGCAGAAGATCGACGACGGGCTGGCGTTCATGTTCGAGACCCGCTGGCCGGTGACGGCCACGGCCCAGGCGATGGACGCGGACCATCTGCAGCAGGGCTACGACGATGTGTGGCAGGGTCTGGAGCGCCACTTCCGGCCGTAGTCTGGAGGGCCCCGAGCGGCCCTCCGGAGGGCCGCTTCCGGCCGTAGTGTCGTCGTACGGAGATGCCGTGACCGCCTTCGCCCCCGACTCGCTGGTCCTGAACCGCAAGCTGCCGCTCTGGTATCAGGTCTCGCAGTCCCTGCGTGCCTCGATACTCGGGCGGGCGCCGGACGCGTCCCTGCGCCTGCCCACCGAGGAGCAGCTGGCCGCGCACTACGGGGTGAGCGTGCTGACCATGCGCCAGGCACTCAAGGAGCTGGAGTCGGAGGGCCTGATCAGCCGGCACCGGCGGCGCGGCACGTTCATCGAGCCGGGCGCCCGGCGCAGCGCGCCGCGCCGGCTGCTGGGTTCGATCGACGCGATCGTGGCCCAGCAGTCCGGTGAGCGGACGACGATTCTCGGCCATGGAACGTCGGCGGTGCCCGGGGAGCTCACGGAGCACTTCCCGGACACTGCGGAGGTGGTCACCTACCGGCGGCTGCGCTGCGACGGGGAGACCGGGGAGCCGACGAACTGGGCGGAGAACGCGGTCCGCCCGGACGTGGCGGCCGCCCTCGACCTCGCCGACCTGGAGCGCTGGCCCATGACGAAGGTCCTGCGCGACGCGGTCGGCGTGCGGATCAGCCGGATCACGGACACGGTGGAGGCCCGGCTCGCGGACCCCGAGACGGCCGAGCTGCTCCAGGTTCCGCTGCTGTCGCCGATCCTGCACTACACGGGCGTCACGTACGGCGAGGACGGCCGGGTGGTCGACGTGGCACGGATCCGCTACCGCGGGGACCGGTTCTCCTTCACGGTCACGGTGGAGGCCGACTGAGCGCCGGGACTCTCCGGTCCAGGGGCCCGGCGGGACCGGCGCGGCAGGGCCTAGCATGCAGCCCGTGAACGAGGATGTGCCGCTGCTCGACGACCTGATGCCGTGGTCCGTGGCGCCGTTGCGGCTGGGGCGTTCGTGGATCGTGGCCCCGGACGCCCGGACGCTGCGGGCCCGATGGGAGAAGATCACCGGGTCCGGGGGCGCCGATCAGGAGGCGCTGTTCCGGACCACGCGGGCACGCGCACCGCACAGTTCGGTGGCCGCGCTGCCCGGCCAGCGCTCCGCGACGACCCGATTCGCCCGTGAGGACGGTGCCTGCCCCGAGCCGGTCCGCTTCGCCCACGGCCCGTTCGACGAACAGTGGCTGCTGCCCGACCACCGGCTGATCGACGTGGCCCGCCCCGAGCTGTGGCGGGTGGCGGACGACCGCCAGCTGTTCGCCGTGGAGCAGGGGTACGTGCCCCGGGCGCCGGGCCCGGCACTGCTCGTGACGGCCGCGCTCCCCGACGGCCGCTCCCCCGCGGGCCGGCCCGGCCGCATCCGGCCGCTGTACCGCCGCCCCGGCGGCCGGGAACCGAACGTCACGCCCGGTGTGCCGGAACTGCTGAGCGGCCGCTACGGCTCCGTGGTCACCGCCGGGGACGTACTGGCCTGGGCCCTCGCCGCGGCCCGCCCCTCCCCCGCCGGCTGCCTGGTCCCGCTGCCGGCCGATCCGGAGGTCTGGGCGTCCGGGGTGGCGCTGGGCCGGCACATGACGGCCATCCAGCTGCGCGGTGCCCGCGGCGGTGAACGTCCCCGGCTGCCCGGCGGCCGCCGCCCTTACGTCCGCGCCGCCGTCCCGGCACACCCCGCCGCGCTGGCGTACGACGCGGACGAGGGGGCGCTGTACATCGGCGAGGAGGGCCGGATCTCGCCCGTTCCGGCCGAGGCCTGGGACTACCGGGTGGGCGGGGTACGGATGCTGGAACTCTGGTTCGGGCAGCGCATCCCCCCCGCCGAGCCGGGCTCCCTCGAGGCCATCGGGCCGGCCGCCTGGCCCCAGGAGTGGACGTCGGAGCTGCTCGAGCTGATCACGATGCTGGCGCTGCTGGGCCAGGCGGAGCGGGAGAAGCCGGACCTGTCGGGCCAGGAGCTCATCACCCGCTCCGGCCTCCGTGAGGCCGGGGTGTTGCCCGCCCCCGAGCCGGCCCGCCGCCCCGCGTCCGTTCTCGACCAGCGGGAAGAGGGCCCCGAGGGGCAGCTGGCGCTCCTCTGAGCGAACCCGCGGACCGAGTGCGGCCGGCGACCGGGGAAGGGAGATCGTCGGCCGCGTCGCCGATCGGCGGATACGGCCCGCTCCCGAGCGGCCGCGACAGCGGCCGGAGGGCGTGCGCCCGGCGGTTCACGTGCCGGGCCCTCAGCCCGCCGCCGGCACCCGGAGAACTCGGCTCGAAAGCGGCCGGCCGCCCCGGACCCAGGTCACCACGACCGGAGCCGCGGTGACGTACATGAGGACGCCGAAGGTCGCCACGGACTCGACGTACTGCTCGTAACCGCTCGCGCGCAGCTGAAGCGCGAGGGCGCCGAGCGCGGTCCCCAGCGCCGCGGTGGCGCCTGCCATGGCGACGAACCGGCCCTTCGTCATGGGTACTTCCTCCACGCCACGAGACGACTGATCAACAGCGGGACCACCTGGACCGCGATGCCACCGCTCGAAGCGGTGCGGACGGCCGGCCGCGCGCCAAACCCCGCTCGGCCGCTGCCAGTTGCCCTCGCACGACGGAAGAAGATCCACCGGCCCGGGTCTCGCGACACGAGCGAATCGGCGGATTGATCACCCCTCGACAGGAGCCCTGGGGCGCGTTGCGGAAGTGGCGTCGTCCGCCCGGAGGGCGGGGCCGGGGGCGCCTGGTACGTGCGATCGCGAGGCGGAGGGTGGGGGTACCTCCCGCGCCGCCAGGCGCAGGGGGAGAGAGCGCGGCGGGCTGCGCCGACGACCGCCAACGCCGCGAGCGTGCGTGCTGGGCACCCCCGGCCGGACGGGACTTCGAAACACGC